>CAYYUT010000526.1:0-2869 GCA_964474935.1 uncultured Spirochaetales bacterium | reverse complement strand
TCCATGCCGAAGAGCTGCTTGGCGCCGACCTCGGCGAGCAGCGCGTCGTAGAAGGCGAGCGCGCGGTCGAGGTCGCTGGTTCCGATCGTGGTGTAGGCGAGCATTCGATTCTCCTCCGTTCGTGGCAGCGAGCATACCCGGAGAGGCTGGCACGGCGCACCCGTCGGACTCGTGGTCCTTGGGCCGTGCAGTGGTGTGGCCGTTCAGTGGTGTGACCGTGCCCGCGGTGCCTAGCGATCGGGGGGCGCGTCGGGTGGCCCGCCGCGGGCGTCGCGCAGGTCGTGCACCACGCGCTCCTCGCGCGGTCCCCATTCGTCGAATCCTCGCCCCTCGGTGTGGACCGCCACCTGGATCCGACCCTCCTCGACCGCGCGCTCGAAACGGCGACGGAGCTCACGCTTCACCCCGCTTCGGAAGACCGGGACCAGGCAGAGGAAGCCGACCGCGTCGGTGAGGATCCCGGGGGTGACGAGGAGCGCGCCTGCCACGAGGATCATCGCCGCGTCCATCAGCGAATCGGCCGGGAGCCGGCCCGCCTGGCTCTCGGCCTGCACACGGCGCAGGACGCCGAGGCCCTGCCGTCGCGCCAACGCGGCGCCGACGAAGCCGGTGACCACGATCAGGGCGAGGGTGGCGGCGGTGCCGATGCGCGTACCGAGCTCGATCAGGAGAACGAGTTCCACGGCAGGCACCACGACGAAGAGGAAGAGCAGTCGACCCATGCATGCAGCATGACCCAGCGACTGCCTCGCCGCATCCTACGCGCCAGGAGCCGAGGCAGCACCGACGGCGCGGCACGGCCCCGCAGGCGTAGTACGCTCACCCGTGATGTGGGACCGGGTCCGATCGATCTGGAGGCCCGAGGCCTTCCACTACCACCACCGGCTCACGCGTGGTGGCGGGCACTTCGAGGGCTGGTACCTGAAGCTCGTCGACGCGGGCGGCGAGCAGCCCACCGCCCTGATTCCCGGCATCTTCCTCGGGAACGATCCCCACGCCTTCATCCAGGTGCTCGACGGTCGCGCCGGCACGGCCGCCTACCATCGCTTCCCGGCCGAGTCGTTCCGGGCCGAGCGCGGGCGCTTCGAGGTGGCGATCGGGAGAAGCCGATTCGGCCGCTGGGGCGTCTCTCTCGACGTCGATCGGGACGAGACGAGCGCCAAGCAGGGAGTGCGCGGCGAGGTGCGGTTCGGTGCCTGGCGGCCCTGGCCCGTCACTCTCCTCTCCCCCGGAATCATGGGGCCCTACAGCTTCGTACCATTCATGGAGTGCAACCATGGCATTCTGAGCCTCGACCACCGGCTCGAAGCGGGATCGCTGCGCGTCGACGAACGCGAGACCCTCTACGCCGGAGGGCGCGGCTATGTCGAGAAGGACTGGGGACGGCGTTTCCCGGCGGGCTACGTCTGGACGCACACCAACCATTTCGAACGTCCCGGGGTGAGCCTCACGGCTGCGGTCGCCCTGATCCCCTGGCTCACCGGGACGTTCCGCGGATTCATCATCGGACTCCTCGTCGACGACGAGCTGCACCGCTTCACGACCTACACCGGAAGCGTGCTCGAGGAGCTCGCGATGAGCGAGAGTCATCTGGTGCTGCGGATCCGGAATCGGACGCACCGCCTGGAGGTCGATGCCCGCAAGCGGGACGGAGCCATCCTGCACGCTCCCTACGAAGATCAGATGATCGCCCGGGTGGCCGAGACGATGGCGTCGGAGGTGGACGTGCGCCTGGTCGCGCTCGGGAGCCGGGCGACTGTGTTCGAGGGCCGAGGCGTGAACGCCTGCCTGGAAGCCCAGGGCGAGCTCGAGCGCATCCTCGACGGGTGAGCGGGCGAGTGCATAATCTGGGAGGGCCCCGCGCGTCACGCGTTCGCGCTTCTCATGGGATGGAAGTCAGCGGTTCGGCTCGGATCCAGATCCGGCTCCCGATCCGCGAGGACCTCTACAGCGGTTGACGGCAGATCGCGTGGCGAGACAGATCCGATAGACAGGACACGGGTTGGACTACTTCACCGTCAAGGCGCTCCACTTCATCGCTCTCATCTGCTGGTTCGCCGGCTTGTTCTACATGCCGCGCCTGCTGATCTACGACGTCGAGGCAGACGTGCGGCCGGAACCCGATCGGGCGGTCCTCCAATCGCAGCTTCGCCTGATGGCGCGGCGCCTTTGGTACGGAATCACCTGGCCGGCGATGGTTGCCACACTGATCTTCGGTTTTTATCTGCTGGGACTCTACGGAGACATGACCCGGCCGTGGGTGCATGCCAAGCTCGCGCTGGTGGCTTCCCTGGTCGCTTACCACCTCGTCACCGGACGCGTTCGCAAACAGCGAGTAGCCGGGTCGTGTCGCTGGAACCCGACCCAGCTGCGTCTGTGGAACGAGGTCGCCACGGTGCTGCTCGCGATCACCGTCCTCGTCGCTTCGCTGAAGGAGCGGGCGCTCGATGTGTGGCTATGGCTGACGATCGTGGGACTCGTCGCCGCCCTGGTGGCGGCAACCTACGCATACAAGCGCTTCCGGCTGCGAAACGAGCCAGCGCCCGGTCCCTAGTCCCTGCACCGGCTGCAATCGTCCAAGCCCGGGAGCCGGGGCCAAGGCGCCCCGGCTCCCGATTCCCGGTCAGCGGCTGGTGAGGGTCCGGCGCTCGGCGAAGGCCGACGTCTCGCCCTGCTGTCGGGCGAGCCGGGTTCGGTGCAGCTGGTAGATCGCCACCAGCAGCCCCGAGCTCAGGGTGCTCATGGCCATGAAGAAGATCGGGCTGGCTTCGGTCATTGGGATCCCTCCGTCAAAAGATTGTCTAGAAAATATCTAAACACGCATTCGACGTATGTCACACCCGGACCGGGTCCGCTTCCACGAACCCGG
>CAYYUT010000525.1:0-2873 GCA_964474935.1 uncultured Spirochaetales bacterium | reverse complement strand
GCCCCGGTGGTAGTTGTTCGCGATGAAGTCGAGGTCGGTGCTCAGCCAATCCTTCGGGTCCTCCGTGCCGAGGAGTGGAGCGTGTCGCACGCCGATCTCGGTGGCCCAGAAGCCGAATCCGTAGACGACGTTGTTGACCAGCTCGACGGTGCCGTCGGCGATGATCTTCGGACTGCGGATCCCGTTGTACGAGAAGTAGTTGTGGTGCAGCGAAAGCTCGCGCACGCCCTGGAACAGCGCACCGTGCGAAGAGGCTCCGTCGGGAGAGACCGAGCGCATGAGTGCCTGGCCCATGATCGTGTTCTGCACCGTGACGCGCTCGGCCATCGAGCCGTCGAACTCCTCGCCAGGCGACGTCCAGTACGAGGCGAGTGGCTCGTCGATCCCCCAGCTGATCGACACGTGGTCGACGATCACGTCCTTCGCCCCGCTTCGGAACGTGAGACCGTTGTGTCCGGTGGCGAAGCACGCCGGGTAGTACACCGAGCGGTCGTCCGGGATCTCGGCGTCGAGGGCCGGGGCACAGAGCTCGCACTTCTGACACGTGGGCGCGCCGGGCTGACCGCAAAGGTCGGCTTCACATGCATCACACTCCGACTCGGTGATTCGGATGTAGGGATTCCCCGGAATCGGCGGCGTGGCGGGAGCCTGGGTGATGGCCGACTCGCAGCCCGGACCCGGACGAATGCGGAGGTGACGGATGATGACGTCGTGGGTGTCGACCTGGAGCACATCCGGTGAGGCGCCGAGAGAGCCTCCCGTACCGCCGGCCTCTTCGAACCAGTTGGCCAACGTGATGCCCGCCCCGGGCGCGTGCTGCCCGACGATCGTGACGAAGGGGTGCTCGATGATGAGCGGAGCACGCACGAAGATCGTGCCACCGACGGCGAAGACGATGGTGCGCGGCCCGCTCAGCTCTTCGAGCCCCCAGCGCAAGGTCTCTTCGGGCACGTCTCGACTCGGGTCGCAGTCGAAGGCGGCGATCGGCGGGTTGGGATCGCTCACCCATGTGGTCGGCGCGCTGGCGCTGCCTCGAACGATCATCGGATCTGCGTAGTCGCAGAGGTTGCGGACGACGTGCACCACCCCGTCGGGCGAGCGTCCTCCGAGCGCACCGGCCCCGAATCCCTCGGCGCCGGGGAAGGCCGGCGTAGAGGCCGCGCCCGCCGCTCCGCACCACCCGATCGGTCCCAGCGCCGAGGCGATGAGCGCGATGTTCAGCGTGATTCTGCGCAGTCGAATCGCGAACCCACTCCACGTCTCGCCCGGCATGCTCATTCCTCCTCGACAGGACGACCCGGAGGCGCTCGTGCCCGTGCAATGCTCGATCGTCGGCCGGGTCAGCGCCTCCGCTCGGGGCTCGGATCCCTGCCATGGCCGCGGCCTCGCGCGGTGCGCACCGAGGCGGGTGCCATTCTGGCAGCGGGCGAGCCGGCGGGTCAACCCGGCACTCGCGTGAGTGACCGTTTCGTGAGGCGGAGGCGTGTCTCGAGGCGATGAGGGTCGCGCGATGCGCCCCCGAAGCCCTCCTCCTCGTCATGCCAACGCGAACCAGCCGCGCCGGGCCGTCCCGGCGTAGGACACCTCGCGAGGGCAAATGCCCGCGCCGTCGAGCAGTGCCTGATCGAGGTCGGGTGAGACGGGGCCGGGGTTCTGGGCCATCGCGCTTCAGGCCAGCTCGACGACCTGCGGATCAACGCCCGATGCCCGGGCGTACGCCGCGTAGCGGTCGAGCTGGTGCTCGACGCTCGGGCTCCCCGGGTCGACGCACTGGTCGACGAACATGAATGCGGCACCTGGCTTCAGTCGCTCGTGCAGAGCCCGAAGCAGCTCCTCCTTCGAGCCATCGTCGGGGAGGACGCCCAGCACGAGGATGCTGGTCCCCGCGTCGAAGGAACCGGCCGGTGCGTCGTCGACGGTGGCGGCCAGGACGAACAACGGGGCACTCTCCGTCCGATGAGACTCGAAGCGTCAGATCACTACGGGGATGTCGCTGGGCTGGGGGCTCGAGGGGGTGGCGGCGGCTCGCTGGGCACCTTGCCGCCACGGCGCGAGACGGAGCGGCGGATTCTGGAGCGGATCGCGGGCGCACGAGGGCCATCGGGACCTGGTGCGGCTCCCACCGAAGGCGTACTCGCGCGTGCAGTTCCCGGAGAACGGCGTCATCGCCAAGCGGGACGGGGACTCGACCCCGGTGTAGCCGGAGGAGGAGCGCGCCCTCACGCACGTTCCTAACGGCTGGGTGCGTATCAGATGGGGGACGTGTAGGCCCGCTTCACAGACCAGCCGGGAAACCTCGCAACTGACTGGAAGAGGAGTCCGATCTGGACCATCTTCCCGAAACGCCGCCATCCCGAGGAGCCTCCCCATCGTGACCTCCATCCGAAGGGCTTCGACCCCCATCGCGGTGCTGCTGTCGATCTTCGCCGCCTCCCTGGCCGGTGCCGCCGATCCGCTGCCCTCGTGGAACGAGGGCGCCACGAAGCGGGCGATCCTCGAGTTCGTGGGGAAGGTGACGAAGGAGGGAGGACCCCACTACGTGGCGCCCCAGGAGCGCATCGCCACCTTCGACAACGACGGCACGCTCTGGGTGGAGCATCCGATCTACACCCAGCTGACCTTCGCCGTGGACCGGATCCAGGCCCTCGCGCCGAAGCACCCGGAATGGAAGACGACGCCGCCCTTCCAGGCGGTCCTCGCCGGCGACATGAAGCCGGCGCTCGCCTCGGGGCAGAAGGGCCTCCTCGAGATGCTCATGGCCTCCCACGCGGGCATGACCGCCGAGGAGTTCAGCAACATCGCCAGGGAGTGGATCGCCGGTGCGAAGCATCCGGAGCTCGCCCGCCTCTACACCGACTGTGTCTACCAGCCGC
>CAYYUT010000524.1:0-2881 GCA_964474935.1 uncultured Spirochaetales bacterium | reverse complement strand
TCTCCTCGATGGGTCCTAGCGGTTGACGATCCCGGCCGCGACCGTCTCCGGAACCCGCGCGTACCTGCCGAACTGCATCGTGTACGTCGCGCGTCCCTGTGTCATCGACCGGAGGTTGTTCACGTATCCGAACATCGTGGCAAGGGGCACTTCGGCCCGAATCAGCTGCGATCCGCCGCGCAGCTCGATCCCCTTGAGCTTGCCGCGGCGGCTGTTGAGATCACCCTGCACGGGCCCGACGAACTCCTCGGGCGTCACGACCTCGACGTCCATGATCGGCTCGAGCAGGACCGGCCCCGCCGCGCGGAGCGCCTCTCGCATACCGAGCGATCCGGCGATCTTGAATGACCGCTCGGACGAGTCGACGTCGTGGTACTGCCCGTCGACGAGACGCACGTGCAGATCGACGGCCGGGTAGCCGGCGAGCTCGCCCGTCTGGGAGGACTCCTCACAGCCCTGACGCACGGCCGGAACGAACTCCTTCGGGATCGCGCCACCGCGGATCCGATCCTCGAACACGAAGCCACTCCCGGCCTCACCCGGCTCGACCTCCAGCTTCACGACGCCGAAGTCGCCGGAGCCGCCGGTCTGCTTGATGTAGCGGCCCTCGACACTGACGGGCTTCGTGATGGTCTCCTTGAAGGCCACCTGGGGCGTGCCGACGTTGGCGTCGACGCCGAATTCGCGCAGGAGGCGATCCGTGATGATCTCGAGATGGAGCTCGCCCATGCCCGAGATGATCGTCTGGGCGGTCTCCTCGTCGACGGAAACGCGATACGAGGGGTCTTCCTGTGCGAGCCGCTCGAGCGAGTTCGAGAGCTTGTCCATGTCCGCCTTGGTCTTCGGCTCGATCGCAATCGAGATCACCGGATCGGGGAACTCGATTGCCTCGAGGAGGACCGCATGGTGCGGATCGCAGAGCGTCTCGCCCGTCCGGACCGTCTTCAGGCCGACGAGCGCCACGATGTCTCCCGCGCGGAGCTGGTCCTTCTCTTCCCGCTTGTTGGCATGCATCTCGAGCACGCGCCCGATTCGCTCCTTCCGCTCGCGCGACGCGTTCAGGAGCTGCGTGCCGGGCTTCGCCGAGCCCGAATAGACGCGCACGAAGGTCAGGCTCCCGACGTGCTTGTCGCTCATGATCTTGAATGCGAGCGCCGCGAAGGGCTCGTTCTCGTCGGCCCGGCGCTGGACCTCGTCGCCCTTCAGCGTCTGCCCCTCGACGGGCGGGACGTCGAGCGGCGAGGGAAGCAACTCCACGATGGCATCGAGCAAAGGCTGCACGCCCTTGTTCTTGAAAGCGGAGCCGCACAGCACCGGGACGACCTGGAACCCCAGCGTGGCCTCGCGCAGCGCCTTGCGAAGCGCGTCCGCCGAGATCGGCTCGCCCTCGAGGTACTTCGTGGCGAGGTCTTCGTCGAAGTCGGCCACGGCCTCGACCACCGCTTCGCGCGCGAGCGCCGCCTGCTCGCGCATCTCCTCGGGGACCTCTTCGGTGCGGAACTCGGCGCCCAGGCTCTCGTCGTTCCAGATCACGGCGCGCTCGGTCAGCAGGTCGACGACGCCCTCGAAGCGATCTTCGCTCCCGATGGGAAGCTGGATCGGCACCGGGTTGGCGCCCAGCCGATCGCGGATCTCGGACACGACCCGCTCGAAATCGGACCCGATGCGGTCCATCTTGTTGACGAAGGCGACCCGCGGCACCCGATAGCGGTCGGCCTGGCGCCAGACCGTCTCGGACTGCGGCTCGACACCCCCGACCCCGCAGAACACCGCTACCGATCCGTCGAGCACCCGCAACGAGCGCTCGACCTCGATCGTGAAGTCGACGTGGCCCGGAGTGTCGATGATGTTGATCCGGTGGTCCTTCCAGAAGCAGGTCGTCGCGGCCGAGGTGATCGTGATGCCGCGCTCCTGCTCCTGCTCCATCCAATCCATCACGGCCGAGCCGTCGTGGACCTCGCCGATCTTGTAGCTCTTGCCCGTGTAGAACAGGATGCGCTCGGTCGTGGTCGTCTTCCCGGCATCGATGTGGGCCATGATGCCGATGTTGCGCGTCCGTTCTAGCGGGGTGGAGGCTGCCATGGTGAAGCCCTGATGGGTCCGGTCCGCAGGGGCCCGGCTACCACCGGTAGTGGGAGAAGGCCTTGTTGGCGTCCGCCATCCGGTGGGTGTCTTCCTTCTTCTTGACGCTCTCGCCACGCTCGTTGGCGGCGTCGATGATCTCGTTCGCGAGCTTGTCGCTCATGCTCTTGCCGTCGCGGCTGCGCGAGTAGTCGCGAAGCCAACGCATGGCCAGCGAGGTGGCGCGCTCGTTGCGCACCTCGATCGGAACCTGATAGGTCGCACCACCGACCCGCCGCGACTTCACCTCGATGCGGGGACGGACGTTGTCGAGAGCCCGGCGGAACATCTGCAGGGGGTCGTTGCGGGTCTTGCTCTCGATGATGTCGAAGGCCCCGTAGATCGCGCTCTCCGCCGTGCTCTTCTTGCCGTCGAGCATCAGGATGTTGATGAAGCGGCCGAGCATGCGGTCGTTGAACCGCGGATCGGCGGGCATCATGCGCTTGGGTACGTCTCGTCGTCGCGGCATCGAATCGTCACCTCGAAGCGGTGGACCGTGGCGGGGCGCGGCGCCCCGACGGACGGCCTCCCGCCGTCGATCACTTGGGCCGCTTGGCCCCGTACTTGGAACGGCTCTGGTTGCGGTCGGCCACGCCCGTCGAATCGAGCGATCCGCGGACGATGTGGTACCGGACGCCCGGCAGGTCCTTCACCCGTCCACCGCGCACGAGCACGACGGAGTGCTCCTGCAGGTTGTGGCCGACACCCGGGATGTAGGCGTTGACCTCGCGACCGTTGGTGAGGCGCACGCGGGCGACCT
>CAYYUT010000523.1:0-2882 GCA_964474935.1 uncultured Spirochaetales bacterium | reverse complement strand
GGAGACGGGGTGTTCGTCTACCGCGGGACCCGGCCGGAGGGCCATTGGCACGGGCACGGCTTCCTCGACGTCCATCCGCACAGCCTGGTCGGGGGACTCCTCAGGCCGATCACCGTCCGCAAGCAGCGCTGGTGCCGCCCCGATCGCTCGGCGACCTGCCACAGTCGGCCGCCCGATGATCTCGGACGGCACTTCGACGGGCTGGTCATCGCGCTGACGCTCGCAGCTGTGCTCGACGCCGCCGTCGGCCTGCACCACGTCGAGCTGCCCTACCGCACCGGGCGTCTCGAGGACGCCCCGTCCGTGCGGACGATCCAGCGCTGGCTGGCGACCGCCCAGCGCCACGCGACGTCGCTGCACCAGATCCTGCGTGCTGCGGCGCTCGAACGCCTCGAGCCTCGGCCGGAGACGCTCTTCCCGCGGGGGTTGCCGCCGCCACCGGAACGGCAGCGCCGATGGCGAAGCCCCGACTGTGTCGCCAAACTCCGACAGGGCTTCGCCATGGTGCTGCGGGCCGCTTTGGTTCTCGACGTCCCCATCGCCACGCTCTTGGCCGAGGCCGGTGCGAGGTGGACTCCGAACGACCCAGGAACCGACGCCTGAACGCCGCCTCCCAAGGTGGATCTGTACCGGTGCGCGTCCCGTTTCGCGACCCCTCGGTCTCGCAGCCCCCCCACAGACCGTGTCGTCGTCTGGGTCCTCGGCCTCTCCGAGACTGCCTCGCAGGAGGTGTCCGTGAACGATGACGAGGCGCGCCGACGCGAACGCGCGCTCTGCCGCTACCAGGTGATCAGCGCCTACCTGGCGATCGACCCGCCCCGGGGCCGCCGCGAGGCGCTCCGACAGAAGCTCGCCGCCAAGCTCTGGCGCGATCCCGATGGCCAGCCGATGCAAGTCGCCGCCGAGACGATCCGCGTGTGGGTCCGGCGCTACCGAGAGGGTGGATTCGCCGCCCTGATGGACAAGCCTCGCGCGCGTCCCGGCGTCCAGACCCTGTCGCCCGAGATCGTCGAGCGGCTCGGCGCGCTCGAGCGCGAGGTCCCCGAGCGCTCCCTCGACCGCCTCCTGCGCATCGTCGAGGAGACGGGCCAGGTCGAGCCCGGCCGGGTGACGCGCAGCACGCTGCACCGTGTCCTGCAGGCCGCGGGGATCTCCGGTCGTCCGCCGGCCGCGTCGGACGACGACGATCTCGATCGTTTCGAGTCCGACGCGCCCAACGCCTTGTGGCAGTCGGACCTGCTGAAGGGTCCGTGGCTGCCCGATCCGGACAAGCCCGGCAAGATGCGCCGCGCCCATCTGTACGCCTTCCTCGACGACCACAGTCGCCTGCTCCTGCACGGCCGCTTCAGCTTCAAGGGCGATCTGCCCGCGCTGGAGCTGGTCTTCCGCCGGGCCCTCCAGAAGTGGGGGCGGCCAGGCCGCTGCTATCTGGATTATGTGGCATGCCACATAATCCAGGTTCTGTTGCCACTTCGCTTATGCGGCCACTGCGCCGAGAAGCACGTTCCAATCGGGACTCAGGGCAAGAAGTGGCCACATGATGATGCGACGACCATCGATCTCTTCCCCGCTGATCGCGGGGAGGAGGTCCCACCATGGACACAGTTCTCTCTCCCTCGACCGCGTCGGCACTGCGCTCGTCGTGGATCTCGCCCTCCATCGAGAGGTACGTGGAGTGGCTCGAGCCCTCCCGGTTCAGCAGCACCACGATCCGCAACAAGGTCCGCGCGTGCGTGAGATTCGGCGACTTCGCGAAAGCACGCGGTGCCAAACATCTCGGGGAACTGCCGGCACATCTCGACGAGTACGTGGCGTCCCGTGTTGCCGCACTTCCGGAGCGTGACCGGCCGAGGGAGCGGCTCCTGCAATACCGGCAGGAGATCCGAGGCCCCGTGGCGCAGATGCTGACGTTCATCGGAGTACTGGCGGTGCCGGAGAGGAACGTGGAGCCGACCTTCGCGGGGAAGGCGCCCGGATTCTTCGATTCTCTGCGGGAGGAGCGCGGATTGCGGCCCGCGACGGTCAATCTGTACCGGTATCACCTCACGCGGTTGCAGGACCACCTCGCCGCAGCAAACATCGATCTTGCCATGCTGCGGGCCACCGACATCGACTCCTTCATTGCCTCGGCGGGAGAACGGATGTCGCCTGCATCGCTCACGCCGGTGTGCTGTGCCGTTCGCCATCTCCTCCGGTGGCTGTTCCGCGAGGGGATCCTTCCCCGAGACCTAAGCGGCGGCGTGGGGAAGCCGCAGGTCTACCGCTTGGCGTCGGTCCCGAGGTCCATCCCGTGGGCGGAGGTCGAGCGCACTCTGGGCGGCACGAGGCTGCGGCTCGACGAAATCGAGGACGTCCGGACGTGGGGCACGAGCTGGCTCGTCATCGAGCTGCGCGGGGGGCGCCGCCACCGGATGTGGGTGCGGAGCGCGTTCGCCCGCGACGTCCAGCGCTGGATACTCTCGGCGCTCCGCCAGGCGGTGGACCAGGCCCGGACCCGGAGCGCGCACCGAGCGGTGCTCGACGCGTCGTCGCGGCGCGCCCTCTCCGGACTGCGACAAGCCGTGCAGGAGCGGTGAACGGCGGGCGAGTCGACGCCGGACGACGCCCCGGTGTTACCGGCGGGCCATCGGCGAGACGTAGGACGGATCGTGCACGAAGGGGAGCGCCTCGCCCGCGCGCAGGGCGTAGAGCACCGTCACGAAGTCGGTCGAACCGCAGAGATCGAGCGCGAGCCGCGCCCGCGACGAGTCGTACACGCGCTCGATCGCGTCGGGCAGCGCCAGCCGCGGGCCGCGTACCACGCGCGCGCGTCGGGGAAGTGGCGATCGATGACGGCGGGAGCGTCCTCCAGCAGCTCGCGGGCCTCGTCGCGCGCGAACGGC
>CAYYUT010000522.1:0-2894 GCA_964474935.1 uncultured Spirochaetales bacterium | reverse complement strand
ATCTCTCCCCGGGTGTTCGCCGTCCGGGACGGGCTGCTCGTCGGTTGCGCCGCCACGCCCATCGTGGCGCTCGACTACCCGGACGACCTGCCGGGGGACAACGATCCGCGCATCGGCGCCATGGACTTCGTTCCCGGCACCGAGCATCTGTTCGCGGTGCTGAATCAGGGCAGCAACTCGAATCCCTCGATCTTCCTCGCCACGGTCGACATCGAGACCGGCGAGGTGCGGCCGGTCGGACAGAGCGTGGCGGGCCTCGATGCGCTCGCGTTCCTGCCCGAGCTGCTGCTGCCCCAGATCTTCGCTTCCGAGATCCGGCGTCCGGGCGAGAGCGAGCTCTCGACGCTCGCCCAGTCGGCTCCGGGCGGGGGCCACATCGCCCTGAACCAGGGCATCGGCAAGACCCTCTTCGTCACCCAGGAGTCGCGCTTCCAAGAGATCTTCGGGGAGGGTGGCATCCTCGGCGACCGGGGCTTCGACATGTACATGGCGACGCAGGCGCCGGCCTTCGGCACGCTCGGAGACGAGCCGCCGGCGCCGGCCGATCCCGTGCCCGCGCTGCGCGACGAGGGCGAGGAGATCATGCAGATCGTGGGAGCGCGCGCGCCGGAGCAGACCACCGCGCCCGACGTCTACGACGCCTCGATCGACGGCTGCGTGAACGGCACCGCGCCCGGCTGCGGCGAGCTCGACACGCTCGAACACTTCTACACCGAGGAACGTTTCGACGACGAGCTCGCGGTGGTGAGCTGGAACCTCACGGTGCTCGGTGTGATCCTGTCGCAGCCGGAGGATCCCGAGAACATCCAGCCCTGGGAGTTCGAGAACGTGAACCCGCTCGGCGAGGAGCGGGGCGATGCCTGCTCGTTCGCGAAGCCCCATCTCTGCTACGCCAACTACGCGCCGGGCTACGCGCTCACCGAGCTCTTCGCGGGCGAGGACGAGGACGACGAGAGCTTCCCCAAGGCGCGCTGGGCCTGGGAGAGCGGCGCCTCGTACCGGATCGTCGAATCGGTGGACGGGCTCGGGGCGACGAGCGATCCCGAGATGATCGGTGGCGTCGTGCATGTCTTCGGGCCCGCGGCGCCCACCTGGGACGGCGAGGGCGAGATCAAGATCCTGGTCGAGCCGCCGGCCACCCGCTCCGATCGCGACCACGACGGCGTGTCGGACGCCGTGGACAACTGCGCGGTCGTTCCGAATGCCGACCAGGCCGACGCCGACGGCGATCTCCTCGGGGACGTGTGCGACGACTCGGATGGCGACGGCGTGTTCGATGGCCCCGACAACTGTCCCACGGTTCCGAACGGGCCCGAGCTCGGCACCTGCCTGACGGGTGAGGGCGCCGGCTTCCCCTGCACGAGCGACGACGATTGTGGCTTCGAGATCGGCTCGTGCTCGCTCTCACAGGACGACAACGAGCCCGAGGGGCCGATCAAGCCGGGCGAAGGCACCACGCGGAGCGCCGGCGGCGGGCCGGACGGCGTGGGTGACGCCTGCGACAACTGCCTCTGGATCGCGAACCCGGATCAGGTGGACACCGACTTCGACGGAGCCGGCAACGCCTGCGATGGCGACTACGACAATCAGGCCCTGTTCGTGGGGCAGCCCGACCTGGCGCTGCTCCGGCTCGCGCTCGGCCAGCGCGCCGACGAGGCGACCTGCCCGATGGACGACGGCGAGCCCGGCGGTCTGTGCGAGGAATACCGGAACGCCCCGACGAACCCGGCGCTCTTCATCGGCCAGCCCGACCTGGCCTACTTCCGGGCCTTCCTGCTCGGGCGTATGGTGGGTCCCAGCTGTGCACTCTGCCCCCTCGGCGGCGTGCCGGACGACGACCTCTAGGACCCTCCGCGCGACCCGCGCGAACCGGCCGCCATCAAGCCATCGGGCGGGCGGCCGTCTCCGCTGCCGTCGAGGTCCTCCGCGGGTCCGTCCGCCCCGCATGGTGCGCCTGGGTGCACGGGCGAACGGGTGCTCGATCGTGGCCCCTGGGCGGTCGACGACCCGGGTGCCCGGGGGAGGCCGCGCGGTGGGCAGCCGACCCGCAGAAGCGCCGCCAACGCCTCGCGGTCGCTGGGTCCCGATTTCCGTCCGGGTGCCTGACACAAGGCGTCTTGGGCTGCCACTCACCATTGATCGGGAAGGGATCCATGCTCCGTATCGCGTCCGCCGCACCTCCCAGTGCGTGGGCGCGCTCGAAAGGTGCCGTACATGCCGCGAGGTGTTTCGATTCTGCGAGCCGTCCGTCGGGTGCTCTTCACGATCGCATTCGCCGGACTCTTGCCGCTGCTCTCTCCGTCGACCGCTCGGGCCGCCTTCATCGACTTCTCGTTCGTGCCGGCGATGGACGTCGTGGCCCCGGGCACGACCAGCGTGCTCGTCGACATCTTCGTCGAGCAGGACGAGACGGCGAACGCGGGGGGCGGGATCAACCTGGGCTTCGCGGCGAGCGGGATCATCACCGACGTCACGCTCTCGTCCTACGGCACCCCGGTGGACACGACCCTGTCCTTCTTCATCGAAGACGAGACGAACCCGGGATCGGTCTTCCTCGAGCTCGCGATCGGCGTCGCCGCGATGACGAACGGCGGGGGCGTCGGCGATTTCGGCGACGGCGAGGACTTCGTGGTCGCGACCCTCGAGCTCACGCTCGACACCTCGCTCGGACCGGTGGGCGAGCTCTCGATGGTGGACGTGTCGATGCTGCTGGGACCGCCCGCTCTCGACGCGATGATCGAGGAGATCCCGACCAACGTCGACGACGCGCTCGGGACCGTCGAGAACCCCTTCACCGAGACCTACACCGTCCGGGAGACCCCGGCGCCGGGCGTCCTGGCCCTCCTGCTGACGCCGCGCGTCGCTCTCGCCGCGGGCGCCGCCCGCCCCCCGCG
>CAYYUT010000521.1:0-2911 GCA_964474935.1 uncultured Spirochaetales bacterium | reverse complement strand
GCGGCGCTTTCCCTCGGGTCACCCCGGGTCGTCGTTAACGACCTCCCCGCCCTGCGGAGCCCGGACTTTCCTCCCGCGGACGGTTCCTGTCCGCCGGCGCTCCTCCGTCCACCTCCGGTCTGGCCAAAAGCTAGGGCCTCGCCTGGCCCCGGGCAATTTCGCGGCGCTCGGGGCCGGCGTCCGCCCGGGAGAGGCACGCGGCGCCCGGGCGTCCCGACCTCGACCCGCCGCGGGCTGCGGACCCCACGATTCGGTCGGTTACTCGGTGTGTGCTCGAAAAGTCAGCGGAAACAGGGGGTTCGGTCGTCCATCGCGCCCTCGGGCGGCCCCGTCTCAGGTCTGGCGAAAGCCATCGTCGGGTGGTCACATGGGCGACGCAGAACAGAGTTGCCCGAATTTCGTATCTATCGGATACTGCGGGTGTGGCAGCTCAGGTAGTCAGTGACGGTGCCAATCAGCGCACCGACCGCGCCGCCGAGATACCGCGCCCCGACGAGATCTACGATCCGGTGGCGCGGGCGCTCGACCGGATCGGCGACAAGTGGACGCTGGTGCTGGTACGGCACCTCCTCGCCGGCCCCGCCGGCTTCCAGGATCTTCGGAAACGCACGGGCATCGCTCCGCGGGTGCTCTCCCATCGGCTGCGCGATCTCGTCTCCAACGGCTATGTCGACCCCGTCGCCGACGGCTCGCGCTCCCAGTACGCCGTCACCGAGCGCGGGCGATCGCTCGAGCCCATCGTCGCCGCGATCACCCGCTGGTGGGTGCTGCACGCCGTCGAACATCAGGACATCGACACGCGGCGGTTCACGGCCACCGTGCCCCTGTCGATCCTCGAGGCGCTTCCCTTCGTGGTGCGGGAGGACCGCGCGGCCGGTATCGACCTCACCTTCGAGATCCGGCTCACCGGGACGGGGGGTGGTGTGTGGAGCGTTCATGTCGCGGACGGCCAGTGCCGGGTCGAGCGCGGGTTCGCCGAGCACGCGGACGTCCGCTACACGGCCGAGGCGCCGGTCTGGTGTGGTGTCGCCCTCGGCCGCCTCGATGCCCGCGACGCGATCCAGCGGGGCCTCCTCACCAAGGACGGAGGCCCCGAAGCCATGGACTTCTATTTCCATCAGATTGCCCGTTCCGGCCGCACGTCGGTGGGGAAGGGCGCCAAGCCGAAAAGGAGCAAGCCGTGATCTCGTTTGGACCGACCGAAGAACAAGAAGTCGTCCGCGAGGCGATGCGGGAGTTCGCCGACCAGGCGATGCGTCCGATCGCCCGTGAGTGCGACGAAGACAGCACGATCCCCGACGAATTCCTGCAGCAGACCTGGGAGCTCGGATTCACCTCGACCCAGATTCCCGAGAAGTTCGGAGGCGGTGGCGAGGACCGATCGCCCGTCACCAACGCTCTCCTGCTCGAGGAGCTCGCCTACGGTGACGCCGCTCTGGCGATCGCCGCGACGGCGCCGTCTCTCTTCGTGAACGCCGTGCTCGACCACGGCACCGACGCCCAGAAGGAGCGCCTGCTGCCGGCCTTCGCGGGCGATCGTTTCCAGGCCGCCAGTCTCGCGCTGGTCGAGCCGGGCCCTGTCTTCGATCCGGCCCGGCTCCGCACGCAGGCCGAGCCCAAGGGCGAAGGCTTCGTGCTCTCGGGCGAGAAGACCCTGGTGCCGCTCGGCGATCGCGCCGGGCAATTCCTGGTGCTGGCGCGCCATGCCGCCCGCGACGGTCTCGCCGGGGTCGACGCCTTCGTGATCGCCCGCGACGCAGCGGGTGTCACCGTCTCGGAGAACGAGAAGAATCTCGGTCTGCGAGCCCTCCCGACGTCGCGCATCACGCTCGACCGGGTCGAGGTCTCGGCCGACGACCGCCTCGGAGGCGAGGCGGGGATCGACGCACGTCGGCTCGTCAACGCCTCGCGCACGGCGATCGCTGCGGTGCTCGTCGGGGTGTCGCGTGCCGTGATGGAGTACGCGATTCCGTACGCCAAGGACCGCGAGGCCTTCGACGAACCCATCGCCAAGAAGCAGGCGATCGCCTTCATGCTCTCCGACATGCGGATCGAGACCGACTGCATGCGCTGGCTCACGTGGAAGGCGGCGAGTCAGCTCGAGCGCGGCACCGACGCGACGCGCGCCTCGCAGCTCGCGCGCTCGTACGCGGCCCGCGAAGGCATGAAGATCTCGGACAACGGCCTCCAGGTGCTCGGTGGACACGGATTCATCCGCGAGCATCCGGTCGAGATGTGGTACCGCAATGCCCGCACCCTCGGCGTCCTCGAGGGTACGGTGACGCTCTAGGAGACCCCCATGATCGATTTCCATCTGACCGAGAAGGACCAGGCGATTCTCGACGCCGTGCGCCGCGAGGCGCTGGTGGCCCGGAAGTACGCCCGGTACTACGACGAGAACGAAGAGGAGTTCGCACCCGACGAGCTTCCGGAAGCCAAGGACCATCCCCCCTACACCAATCTGTTCGGGGGACGCGGCGAGGAGGACACCGGCCTCGGCACGCTCTCCATGCTGATCAGCGCGGGGCAGTGCTGGGGCGACTACACGGTCCGGATGCGTCGTGGCAAGGGCGGTCTCGGAAACGCCGCCCTGCGCGCGTCGGGCACCAAAGAGCAGGTCGACAAGTGGTCGCACCTGACCCTCGCCATGGCGATCACCGAGCCGGGGTGCGGGTCCGATCCGTCGATGGTGCAGATGACCGCCGTCCTCGACGAGGCCGCCAATGAGTGGATTCTGAACGGCGAGAAGATCTTCGTCACGACGGGCTGCCGCGCCGACGGGGTGGTGGTCTGGGCCACCGTCGACAAGTCGGCGGGCCGGGCCGGGATCAAGTCCTTCCTGGTCCTCAAGGGGGCGCCCGGCTTCGACGTGACCCACAAGGAGCGCAAGCTCGGGAACCCGGCCGACGAC
>CAYYUT010000520.1:0-2922 GCA_964474935.1 uncultured Spirochaetales bacterium | reverse complement strand
CACGCGGGTGTCCGCGGCCAGCTGGATCACGGTGTCGCGGTCGCGTATAGCCGCTTCGTGGTTCTCGGGGGCGCCGAAGTCGCCCCGCACGAACTCGACACGCGGGTCGTCGGGTAGCCAGCGTCGCGACCCCATCGACTCATCGTCGAGGACGCGGATGTCGTCTTCGCCGTGGGCGAGCAGGTGCTCGACCAGATTGCTCCCGATGAAGCCCGCGCCTCCGCAGATCAGGGATCTCACCGATACCCTCCCTCCCCCACCAGACGCGCGCCGGCTGCCGATCGCCATGGCGGGTGCCCACTCTCGGCCGCTCGGGCAGCAACAGGCCTACGCGCACGACGAGCGGTGCGGGGACCGCTTGATCCTAGCCTCTCTGCGTAGGAAACCAGCGCCCTCGGAAGCGGAGGCGCTGCTGGGTCACGGCCTGGCGCGATGAATCGGGATCGCGGAGGGTGGCCGCCGATGCGCCACCGCGACTCCGGGGCTAGCGCGCGACCAGTTGGGCGTGGCGTCCGAAGCGATCGAGCGTCCAGCGCCGGAGGCTCCAGGAAGGCAGCCTCGAGAGCGCCAGGAGCTGGCGCACGGCCGTCTGGTCGTCCGGACGCTGCATGCCATCCACCAGGATCCAGCCGCCGCTGCGGGTCCGCGCGATCGCGTTCGGCAGCGCCGTGCGCCGGAGCATGGCGCCGTCCTCGAGGTCGTGGAGCACCAGGTCGAAGCCCGCTTCGGTGGTGGCGCGGAAATCGTTCCAGGTGGTGAGGCGATCCGTCGGGAGCGCGTGGTCGGCCAGGAAGGTCGCGGTCCGCGCCACGTCGCCCGAACGACTCGCGACCGACCAGACCTCGACCGGGGCGTCGGCCTGCTGTGCGTAGCGTCGGAACAGCGCGGCCGCGAAGCCGGCCCCCAGGTCGAGGATCCGTCGCGGCCGCTGGGTGCGGGTGAACCAGGCCACGAAGCCGGCGAGCTCGCGGCCCATGGCTCGCTCGGGCGAGGTCGCCACCGTCTCGAGAAAGCGGGTGTGGAGGGGACCGAGCTCCTGCATCTCGCGCGCGGCCCCGACGTGCGCCTCGTCGATGTCCGGCACCCGGATGCGCAGCGCCGGAACGTCGATGCTCTGTTCGAGCTCGCGCAACGCCTCCTCGCCCAGCCGGCCGGGCATCCGCCGGAGCCAGCGCGCGGCGGGCAGCAGGCCTACGCGGCCGAGTGCTTGACGAGCGATCGGTTGGATCGACATGGCTCTTCCCCCCCAGCCAGCCAGTTGGCCTCTCGCGGTCCGTAAGACGCGAACTTGTGGTGAAGGCATCGGCCAACCGGTCTCCGCCTTGAAGTGGGAAGCTCGCTGCGTCGAGCCAGGAATCGCCACATGGGCATGCGAGGCGCCGCGGGGGCATGGGAGGGGCCACGGGGCCGAACGCCCTGCAGAGCCGCCTCAGCCGATGACGACGTGGACGAGATAGATGGCGGCGTCACGGACGTCGAACACGAACGAGATCAGGATCACCAGCGTCACCCACCCCGACCAGAACGAGTAGACGCCGAGCGACTTGCGGAACGGCTGGCGCGTCAAGAGCAGGAACAGGGCCGGCGACCAGAAGATCAGATGGATGAGCGCCACGAAGCCCGAGAGCGGAACGATCCCGGTGGCGCCGACGATGAGTCGGCTGGCGACGAGGCCTCCGAGTACGCCCCCCGCCACGAAGCGTGCCTCGACGTGTCGCCAGGCGAAGACCAGCGCCGGGACGAAGCTCGCCAACATCACCAGGATCCAGATGCGCACCGCGGACGGCGCGTTGGCGCGGCCCTCGGCGTCCCAGACCTCGAGCGCCTGGTGCCCCGATTCGTAGGTTCCGGAGGTCTCGGCCGCGCCCAGCGAAGGAACGAGCAGGAGCAGCGCGACGCCGAGCACTGCCGCCCGCACGCCCGGCGTCCCCAGAATGGGCATGGCCCGGATGCGCCGGACGAGCGCCTGCACGCCACTCGGCATCCGGCTCATCGCGGAGCCCCGGCCGAGACCGCGCCCGGGCTGCCCCGCTCGAGTTCGGCGAAGCGGCGTCCGGCGTAACGCGCGGCAAAGGCCCAGACGACGATCACGGGGATCGTGAAGATGCCGAGCCAGCGGACCCCCTCGAAGCTTCCGACGGTCAGCGTGATCCCGAGGCTCATCCCGACGGCGACCGCCTTGGCGAAGCGCTGCACGAACATGTCGATGAAGGCCTTCGCGGCATACTTGTCCTGCTTCGGGGTGGGCACGTAGAGGGTCTCCTTGGCCGATTGGTTGAGGGAGTAGCTGAAGCCATTGTCGGCCGTGTTGAGCAGGCTCCCGACCCACAGGACCGGGACGGCCATGAAGGCCCCGGACCCCAGGAGCATCGAGGCCGGCAGGATCAGGAGCGCCACGGCGAGGCCGAACTGGGTCATCACGAAGCTGGTCAGGAAGAGCTGGACCCCCATCGCCACCAGATTGGTGATGCTGAAGACGGTCGCGAACTGCTGGCCGATGGCCGGTCCATCCAGGTAGTGACTGACGGTCTCGCTGAACTGGTAGTCGAGCACCGTCGAGGCGACCTCGTAGAGTCCGACGATCGCGACGATCGCGATGAGATAGGACGACTGGAAGACGCGCCGCGCGCCTTCGAAGAAGCCGGGCGCAGCGTCCTCCGGCTCGGGCTCGCGATGGGGTGCGGGCTCCGGAGCCGGCGGAGGATGACGCTCGACGCGCCGGCCGGCGGCCCAGGCCAGCCACGCGATCATGCACACCAGGACCGCACACACCCCCATCCACTGCTCGCGCGGGAGCGAGCCGATCCAGCCACGCATGACCGTACTGCCAAAGGCCCCGCCGGCGACCCCCCCGCGCCCCACGAGACCGTAGAGCCGCTGCGCCTGGTCGGAGCTCACGCTGGCGTTCAGGAAGGCGAAGGA
>CAYYUT010000519.1:0-2939 GCA_964474935.1 uncultured Spirochaetales bacterium | reverse complement strand
GGACGGATCAGGCCCATCAGGATCTTGAGGGTCGTGGTCTTGCCGGCCACGTTGGGACCCACGAAGCCGAAGCTCTCGCCACGATCCACGCGGAACGAGATCCCGTGGAGCACCCGCTTCCGGGTCAGGCCGAACCCCGGGCGGAAATCTTTGACGACGTCTGCCACCTCGACTGCGATTTCGCGGCCGGGCGCCTCCATCGGTCGCTCCGACGCCATGTCGCTCATAGCTGCCTCCCCGTCCGACTCTTCGGCTCGCCGAGCGAACCACCGGAGTGCAGGCCGCGCGCGCCCGGCACCGCCGACGGGCCCATGCGATGGACCTCGTAGCGGCGCATGTAGAAGCTCGAGACGAGACGCCCCTTGTCGTCGACGAGCCAGCGCTTCCCGTTCGGTTCCTCGGGAAGACGTGCCAGCACGGCGTGGGGGCCGCGCACGAGATCGTCCACCTGCTCGATGTCGCTTCCGTGGCGGCGTCGGTACTCGGCGCGGGCACGATCGAGGAAACGGGCGCGCCGCTCCGTCTCGATCTCGACCAGCCCCCGCTCGTAGTGCTCGCGCTCGGCCGGATCCTCGGCCTGGCGTGCGAGCTCGCCGAGGAATGCGCGAGCGGCGTCGAGCCCGCCCTCGGTCGAGCGCAGCTTGGCGACCAGCCGCGGCAGGTAGCTCGGCGCGCCGTCGATGGCACTGGCCCGCGCGAGCCAATCAGCCGCAGCCTCGTTATCGCCCAGGTGGTAGAAGTGGTTGAAGCCCAGGTAGAAGTATTGTCGCCAGTCGTGGGGATGGTGCGCGACGCCGCGTTCGAGCAGCCGGTTGGCCTTCTCGACGTTGTCCCTCGTGTCGGTCATCCAGATCGCGGCGAAGCGGTAGGGGTGGCCGACGTGGGGATTCAGGGTGGTGATCACGTCCACCAGACGCCCCACCGTGGTGGCATGCTGGGTCGGGTCGCCGAGCGTCCCTCCGACGAGCTGCACGGCCTGCAGCCAGTAGTAGTCAGCGAGCGCCCCGTCGAAGCCGAGGGCCACGCTCTTGGCGAAGCGCGGCTTGGGGATGAAGTCTTCGCCGAGGGCCGCACGAGGCTCCGAGGGCATCCCGCGATGCACCGCGTGGGCCGCGGCGCCGAGCACCAGGACGGCCCCGAGGGCCACGAATCGTCGTGCTGTGCCTCCTCCGAGCATCGCGGTCGAGCCTAGTAGCGGTCGGGCACCGTTCCGGTGGGCGCCGGATCGCCGATCTGGTCCGATGTGGCGGGAGGGTCGAAGCCGAGCACGCTGCTGTCGCAGGTCGCACCGAGCACGTCGGCGCTCGCGTACATGAGGGCCGACACCTGGCCGTCGCCGTCGAGATCACCGTAGGCCGTGGCGGTGAAGCAACCCTGGCAGACGCAGCCCGGTCCGCCGTTGGCGTTGGTGTCGTAGTCGAAGAACACGTTGCCTTCGGGCTGCCAGCCGGTCTGCCCGAAGGCGACCATCGCGGCGCCGGTCCAGGGACGCGCGGTCGTACCGAAGCCGCCGCCGGGCATCGGGGCCACCACCACGGGGTTGCCGAACTCGGCCGCGTAGGACTTCTGGGCCTTGGCGAGCGACACCAGGTTGGCGTAGGCCTCGCTCCGGCGGGAGCGCAGCTGGTAGTCGCGGAAAGAGGGAATGGCGATGCTGGCGAGGATTCCGATCAGGGCCACCACGATCATCAGCTCGATCAGGGTGAAGCCGGCGTGTCGGGTTCTCGGGGCCATCTTTCGTCCCTTCTCGCTGTCTCGGCGGCGGGTGTTCACTGGCTGGGGAGCGATGGGCGGGGGGATTCGCGACCGGCCCCCCCCCGGGTGGGGGACCCGAAATAAAGCCCGGGGCCCGCACGGAGGGGGGGGCGGGCTCGCGCCAGCCCGCCCCCGGGTTCGAGACCGCTCTAGAAGACCGAGGCACCGAAGGTCGGCTGGCACGGACCCACCGTGGTGTTGGCGAGCGTACCGCCGGGCGCACAGGTTCCCTGGGCGCCGTTCGGGGCGGCCACGGCCGTCGAGGTCGCACCACCCGTGGTGGTGGTGATCGCCGGCTTGAAGTAGCCCCAGTGCTGCGACACTGCGTCGCCATCGAGATCGGCCATGGCGTCGATCGTGTAGGCCACGTTCGAAGCCGCGGCGCCACCGCTCGTGGCGGCCGTCACGGCGTAGTTGAAGAAGACCTGGCCTTCGGGCGCCCAACCGAGCGTCGCGAAGTTGCTGCTCACCGCACCCGGGTCCGTGAAGGCAACCCGCGCGCGGCCGATCAGCGCACCACCGTTCGAAGCCACCGCCGGGAGGTACTGGCCGAACTCGGCGGCGTACGACTCCTCGGCGGTCCGGATGGCCGCCACGTTGACCTTGCCCTCACTCGAACGCGAGCGGAGCTGGAAGCGGAGGAAGTTGGGAATCGCGATCGCAGCCAGAATCCCGATGATCGCCACGACGATCATGAGCTCGATGAGCGTGAAGCCGCCGCGACGTCGCTTGGCAAGCGCCATCATATGGATCTCTCCTTGCTTGTCGTCTCGAACGCCTGGGACCGCTGGACACCCTGCCCGGCGGCGGCCACGCACCCTCCTGGGGGTCACGGGCGATGCGCGCTCGTTCGCCCCTCGGTACGAGCAACCGCCGTGCCAACCGGGCACTGCACATCCCCGAGCCGGCAGTCGCAGATCGAGAACCGCGGCCGTCCGGCGGAACCGTTGGAACACCGACCCGACGGCGGAGGGTGTGGCTCCGGAGCCACGAGCCCCTGCGAGCGACGAAACGCGTCACCCGTCGGACGCGCCTCGTCACCGTCCGCTCCAGCGGCCCTGCGGAAGCTGCGTGCGTGTTGCGATTCCCCTTGTCAGCCGCTAGCTTGCGCTTCCCGTCGGGTGCCTGCGCTCCCATCGTCTAGCGGTCTAGGACGTGGCCCTCTCAAGGCCAAGACACGGGTT
>CAYYUT010000518.1:0-2946 GCA_964474935.1 uncultured Spirochaetales bacterium | reverse complement strand
CGCTGGGGGGTATATGGGCCGAGCCGCTGGGGGAAGGGCGCGCGCGGGTCCACCGACCCTTGCGGGCGACCGCGCGCGGTGCACGCAAGGGAGGTTCTACGCAGATGGGCTTGGGTGTCTCGGGTGGGTGGAATGCAGCGGCCGCCGCGTCGACGCGGACGGGAGCTTTCGGGCGGCTGCGGAGACTCGGGGAAGCGCGTGCTCGGCGGGCCTCTTCCTCGGAGCGCGGCGCGTTCGAGAGCGCGTCTGGATGGCCCTCGGCGGCGAACACGCATCGAGGCGTCGCGCGTCTCGTGGGCCTGCTCCTGCTCGTCGCGAGCGTGGTCGCACCGGCGCCGGCGGCCCGTGCCATCGAGTTCGGCGACGGGCTCGTCGAGATCCACGGCGCCTACCAGATGAACCTGCGGGCGCTCAGCTCGAACTTCAAGACCAAGAACTTCTATCTCTCGCAATGGGCGCACAGCCTGACCATCGAGGCCGAGGCCGATCTCGCCCCCGACGGCTTCGGACCCTTCGACCTGGTGCAGGCCTTCGTGCGGGCCCAGGTGCGCTTCGACTGCGTCTGGTACAGCGCCTGCTGGACGGCGCCGGCCGCCACGCTCTTCGGCACGCGGGCCAACCGGGCCCCGGCCGGGAACCTCGCGGACGGCACCGATCCGGGCGTCACGGGTCTGCTGCCGAACCCGGCTTCGGGCACCGTGAGGATCCAGGGCGATGGGGATCGTCTGGTGCCCTTCTCGGCGATTCCTCCTCTCAACGCGCTCCTTGAAATCGGGGGGGAAGATACGATCAACACGCTCAACGCCACGATTGCGGGGATCGCGCAGCACAGGTTCAGCCTCAAGAGCTTCCAGGGATCGATCGCGCCCGGGAACTTCATCCTGCCCTTCATTGCGACGGCGGAGGTCGACGCCAACGGTGCGAACACGGCCACCGGACTCGGAAGCATGCTCCAGATCCCGGTCTCGCGCGTCGCGCGCCCCCTCTCGGGCAACTGTCTGGTGCTCGACTGCGAACAGGTCACCACGCCGGAGCTGGACATGGCGGATCCCGACGACTTCGCCATGACGGGCTTCGGTCTGTTGGAGGGTGGCCTACGCCCGGCCAGCCCCTCACTGAACACGCCGACCGCTCGCTTCCTCGAACGGAACGGCGACTTCGACAGTTTCGACCAGAACTACTCGCAGCTCGACTTCGCGCTCAACCGCGGCCAGAGCCAGAGCCAGACCAAGGAGCTGAAGGAGGCCTATTTCGACCTCGAGCTCCTCGACAGCTCGCTCTTCCTGCGGATCGGTCTCCAGACCATCGTGTGGGGCAAGACCGAGCTCTTCCGAGCCCAGGATCAGTTCAATCCCCAGGACCTCGCGCTCGCCAATCTACCCAGCCTCGAGGACTCGCGAATCCCCCTCTGGGCCATCCGGGCCATCTACTCCTTCTACAGCCTGGGGCCGCTCGAGGACGTGCGGCTCGAGCTGGCGGTGAACTTCGACGAGCAGGAGGCCGTCGACCTCGGTCGCTGCGGCGAGCCCTACACGATCTTCCTGGCCTGCGGGAAGACCTTCGGTCTGATCGCCCACGGATTCCTGAACACGGGCCTCGCGGGCGAGGACAAGCCGCCCGACCCCTGGGACGGGATCCGCGGTGTCGAGTTCGGCGCGCGGCTCGAGTTCCGCTGGAACCGCTTCAGCTTCGCCATCACCGACTTCTACGGCTTCAACGACTTCCCGACGGCGAACCTCTTCAACGTCTACGAGCGCAACGTCGATCCGACGACGGGTCGGCCCCGCGAGGCGGGGGCGCGCGGCTCGTGCACCACCGGAGCCGAGGACGCCTGCCTCACGCCCGACGAGCTCTCCGCGGATCTGACCAAACATCCCGGCAACCGCCAGTTCTTCGACGTCCTCTGCGGCGCCTCGGTGGGCATCGTGTCGGGCGAAGACTCTCTTGGAGGGCTGCTGGGTGGGGGGTTGTTCGAGGACAGCTGCGCCTTCGACATCTTCAACGACCCGACGCAGATCAGCACTCTGTTCGGTCTGACGATTCCGCAGGTCTTGAGCTTCGGGATGACCGACTCGGACACCTTTGGCTTCTCGTTCTGGAACGCCATCGCACGGCCCGCGCTCGGAGGGCTGCTCGCCGGCGGCGACGTGATTCCGCCCAACCTCGAGCTCTGGGAGTTCGACCGGGACATCGATCTGGACGGCGACTCGGACGCGGCCGACGCGGCGGCGATCGCCACCCTTCAGGGCCTGTCGCGTCCCCTCTCGCGTGAGCAGCAGGCTCTGCTCGGTTGCGGCGAGTTCTACTTCCAGAGCGACACCATCGAGTACGTTGCCGCCGCCGGCCAGGAGTTCGGGGGCGCCTGCCACAACATCGGCGTCGACCTGTTCAACATGGAAGCCAGTGTGGTGTTCTCGGCCTTTCCCCAGGTGGAGCAGCAGGGAATCGACTCGACGGGGCTCGCCCACTTCTCGATCGCCACCCGCTTCGTCGGCGGCCGGGTCCTCACCCTTCCCGGCGCGCGTGGCCTGCTCCCGGACGGCACCATCGATCCCGACTACGACCCGCTGGTGGACGGCTGCTTCACGGACGTGGCCGGGCTGACCGCCGCCGGATTCACCGGCGACTCCTCGCCCTGCACGGGCGCTCCCGACTACACCGACCCCGCGGTGATCGAGGCGGCGCTCGATGCCCAGATCGGCGCGACCACAGCGCTCCTCCCGGTGATCGACGCCCTCGTCGCGGCCTTCCCGAACGGGTTCACGAGCGAGATGCAGGTGCTCTCGTTCAATCTCCTGAATCTCTTCGCTGGGATCTCCCCGGCGCTCGACGATGCCGATTTCTCGGAGGGATGTCTCAACCCCGACTTCATCGGCACCAACGAGTTCCTGCTCAGCTGCACCCTGGTGCGCGCCTTCGTGGCGGCGGCCGGTCTCACCCGACCCG
>CAYYUT010000517.1:0-2957 GCA_964474935.1 uncultured Spirochaetales bacterium | reverse complement strand
GCTGCCGTCGGCCGCCCCGTGGAGCGATCGGGAGCGGCTCGGCTTCGAGAAGGAATCGCTCGGCTTCTACGTCACCGGCCATCCGCTCGTGCCCCATGCGGCCACGCTCGCGCGCTTCGCCGACACGACGGCGAACACGGTCGAAGGCAAGGAGGGCCGCGAGGTTTGCGTCGGCGGAATCGTCACCGCGGTGCGCGAGACCCGCACGCGTCGCGGCGACCGTATGGCGTTCGCGACCCTCGAGGACCTCGAGGGGAGCTTCGATCTCGTGGTCTTCTCGGAGCCCTACGCGCGCCTCGCCGAGATCCTGAAGCGGGGCACCCAGATGGAGGCCGGCGAGGCACCGGAACCCATCCTGGTGCGCGGGACGCTCGAAGCCGGGGATACCCCGAAGCTGCTCGTGCGCGACGCCCTCGGTCTCGACGAGGCCGAGGAGCGACTCGCCGCGGCCTTCCACGTCCGCGTGCTCTCGCGCGAGATGAGCGACGATCGTCTCCAGGCGCTCCGCGACGTGCTCGCGCGCCACCGGGGCGATTGCCCGGTGATGCTCCACCTCACCATCCCCGGCGAGAGCGAAACGGTGCTCGCGCTCCCCGACGAGCGGGCCGTGCAGCCCACCGAGGATCTGGTGCGGAAGGTCGACGAGCTCTTCGGCCGGCCCGTCGTGGAGCTGGCATGGTAGGTCGAGCCGGTCGCCGGCGACGGCTCGGAGCCGCGGCGCGGTGGTGGGTGCCGTTGCTCCTGGTCCTGGTCTTCGCGCGGGCCGCGCCCGCCGAGCTCCGTGAGATCGACGTCGTGGGCGTGGCCGCCGTCGCCGAGGGCACCCCGGACCCGGCCGCGCGCGACGCCGCGCTCGCCGCCGGGATCGGAGACGCCGTCACGCGGGTGGTGGTCGACGAGCTCGCTTCCTCGCTCGGCGAGGAAGAGGCGCGCCAGGTCGCGGCCCGGCTCTTCGGCTCCGACCCTCTCGAGTACACCAGCCGCTACTCGGTGCTCGAAGACCGGGGCGTCCGCGCGCCGCTGCTGCTCGGCCAGCCCGCCGCATCGGCCGAGTACGTGCTGGTGATGCGGGCGCTGGTCGACGTCGATCGGGTCTGGGAGCGGCTCCGCCGCGCGGGCCTGCTGATGGCTCCACCGAGCCTTCCGCCGGGGGCCCTGCGGCTCACCGTCGTCCGGCTGCCCTCCTACGCGGCCTACGAGCAGCTGCGGATCCTGTTGGTGGAAGAGCTCGGGGCGATCTCGGCGCTCCCCATGGCCTTCCGGCACCAGGAGGCCGTGCTGGTCGTCGAGACCCGCGATTCCCCCGGGGAACTCGCCCGCGCCCTGGCGCGCCGTGCGAGCCCCGGACTCGTGGTCCGGCCCCTCGGGACCGACGCCGAGGGCCTCACCGTCGAGCTGCTGGCCGTCCCCGCGGCGGCCGCGACCCGCGATTGACAGGGCTGGGCGAAAACGATACTCAATCCGGGATGTTAGGGGCTCTGAAGGCACGTAGCTCAGTGGGAGAGCACCACCTTGACACGGTGGGGGTCGGCGGTTCAATCCCGCCCGTGCCTACCATTCCGTGTGCGTGCCACCCAGCCCGCCCGTCCGTTGCACGCGTCTCGGCGCTCGCCAGCGCGTTCCCGACCCCATCGATCCCGCCCGTCATGTCCACGACCCAGTGATGAGCATCCAAGTCCGCCTGCCGGACGGCAAGACGCTGGACGTCCCTGAGGGCACCACCGTCCTGGCCGTCGCCGAGAAGATCGGCCAAGGACTCGCGCGTGCCGCCCTCGCCGGACGGTTCGACGGGGAGCTCGTCGATCTGCGTCTGCCGCTGGCGCGGTCGGGTGCGATCGAGATCGTCACATCGCGCGATCCGCAGGGGGCCGATGTCGTGCGGCACTCGGCCGAGCACGTGATGGCGGACGCGGTGAAGCGCCTCTTCCCGGACGCCCAGGTCGACGTTGGACGGAGCGACCACTCCGAGAAGTTCCAGTACGACTTCCTCGTGTCGCGGCCCTTCTCGCCCGACGACCTCGAGCGGATCTCGGAGACGATGAAGGCGATCCTCGCCGAGGACGCCCCGTTCGAGCGGATCGTCGTCTCGCGCGACGAGGCCCGCCGGATCTTCGAGGGGAAGGGCGAGACGCTCAAGGTCTCGCGCCTCGACGACATTCCCGAGGGCGAGCCGATCACCATCTTCAGGCACGGGGAGTTCGAAGATCTCTGCCGCGGGCCGCACGTGGCGCATGCCGGCCAGATCGGAGCCTTCGCGTTGCTCGAGGCCGCCGGGGCCTACTGGCGTGGCGACGAGCGCAACCCGATGCTCCAGCGCATCTACGGGACGGCCTTCTCGAACCGCAAGGAGCTGAAGGAGCATCTCGAGCGGCTCGAAGAGGCCCGCCGCCGCGATCACCGGCGCCTCGGGGCCCAGCTCGACCTCTTCCACGTCGATGCCGAGATCTCGCCCGGATCGCCCTTCTACCACCCGAAGGGGATGGTGCTCTACAACGGCCTCGTCGACTACATCCGCGGGCTCTACCCGAAGTACGGCTACGACGAAGTGATGACGCCCCAGGTCTACCGGACCGAGCTCTACAAGATCTCGGGCCACTACGATCTCTTCCGCGAGGACATGTACCTGCTGTCGGGCGATGAGGACGAAGAGCTCGCCGTGAAGCCCATGAACTGTCCGGGCCACTGCCGTCTGTTCCAGCACGGCAAACACAGCTACCGCGAGCTCCCGATCCGGCTGGCCGAGTTCTCGCGGCTGCACCGCAACGAGCGCAGCGGGACCCTGACGGGTCTGTCGCGGGTCCGCTCCATGGCCCAGGACGACGCCCACATCTACTGCGAGCCCGCCCAGGTCGAATCCGAGGCCGACCACTTCTTCGAGATGGTCGGCGAGGTCTACCGCGATCTCGGACTCTCGGGGGCCGTCGTGTCGGTCTCGACACGCCCGGACGAGTTCAAGG
>CAYYUT010000516.1:0-2958 GCA_964474935.1 uncultured Spirochaetales bacterium | reverse complement strand
CTCCACTGGCACGGCGATGACGCGCGATACTTCGCCGACAAGCTCACGCTCCTGCCCCGGGCTCGTGGCCCGCGCATCGTGAACGCGGCCGACCTCGAGGTGATGCGGACGACGCGGGGCCTCGCGAACCGGATCTGCTTCGGACGGGCCGAGGGCTTCAGTCCCGACGAACGCTGGATCGCGCGCGCCGGACGACGCCTTCCGGAGGTGCCGGGCCTGGCGCTTCCCGGGCGGTTGCACCGCAGGAACCTGTGCGCGGCGCTGGCGGTCTGCGACTGGTTGGGCCTCGAGACCGAGCGCTGCCTGGCGGCCCTCGAAGGCTTCGCGCCGCTCCCTCACCGACTCTCCGAGCTCGGCGACCGGGCCGGGATCCTGTTCGTCGACGACAGCATCTCGACCATTCCCCAAGCCACCCTGGCGGCGCTCGAGGTCTATCGCGATCGTCCGGTGGTGCTGCTCGTGGGCGGGGCCGATCGCGGGGTGGATTTCGAGCCGCTCGCCACCCGACTCTCCGAGTTCGACGTGCGTGCGGTGGTGGCGATGCCCGAGAGCGGCCGCCGGCTGGGCGAGCGCATCGGCCGCGAGCGCGCGGCACCGAAGGTGGTGGCGGCGGCCGGGCTGGCCGAGGCGGTGGCGTTCGCGGTGGAGCTCGCGCCGCCCGGGGCGGTCGTGCTGCTGTCGCCCGCGGCCCCGAGCGGCCCCGAGTTCGACGATTTCGCCGAACGGGGTCGCGCCTTCGCGCGATTAGCGGGCTTCGCGCCGCCGCCGGGGCGCGTCACCGGCTCCTAGCTCCGCCCCGTCTCCGGGCGCGGAACGTCGCCGGCATCCCGAGGACGTGTCCCAAGGCCGGCAGGCTCCCGGGAGAGGCGCCCCGAGACTAGAGCTGGGTCGTGCCTCGGTAGGCCTGATTCACGTACTGGAGCGCCATCCGCTGGGTGTTGAAGAACGAGGCGTTCAGCGCGATCGAATAGCGCATGATCTGCTGCCATTCGTCCGGGTCCTTGTAGAAGCAGGGCAGCACCGAGTGCTCGAGCTTCTGGTAGAGCGCCTCGGCGTGCTCTTCGTTGGTACCGGGCGACGGCGTGCCTCCCTTGGCCTCGTCGGTGCCGATCGCCCAGCCGGTGACGCCTTCCACGTGGCCCTCGACCCACCACCCGTCGATGATGCTGAGCGAGGGCACGCCGTTCAGGGCCGCCTTCATTCCGCTCGTGCCCGACGCTTCGAGGGGAGCGAGCGGTGTGTTCATCCAGACGTCGCAGCCCGCCACCAGGATCTGGGCCAGCGACACCTCGTAGTTCTCGAGGTAGGTGACGACGATCCGACCGTCGAGCTGACGCCCCGCCTGCCAGATGTTCTCGATCAGGGCCTTGCCTTCCAGATCGGCCGGGTGCGCCTTGCCGGCGAACACGAGCTGGATCGGACCGTTGGCCTCGGCGATCCGGGCCAGCCGGTCGGTGTCCTGGAAGATCAGCATGGCCCGTTTGTAGGCCGTGGCGCGCCGCGCGAAGCCGATCGTGAGGGCTTCTTCCGCGAAGGGCTTCGGACTGCTGCGGTTCACGTACTGGATCAGGGTGCGCTTGGCCTCGGCGTGGGCCTTGGCGATCTCGGCGCGGCGGATTCCGACCGCGTAGCGCAGCGAAAAGGCATCCTTGCGCCAGTCCGGGATGTGGCGGTCGAACAGGGCCCGGAAGGGCGGCGAGGCCCATGTGGCCGGATGGATGCCGTTGGTGATCGAGCCGATCGGGTAGTTCGGGAACATGTGGGACGACACTTCCCCGTGTCGCATCGCCACTCCGTTCACGAAGCGTGAGCAGCGCAGGGCCAGGTCGGTCATGTTCAGGCGATCGTTCTGGCCCAGCTTCTCGAGCTGGAGCGTCTCGTTCGGGCCGAGCACCCGGCGTACGAGATCCATCGGGAACTGGTCGTGACCGGCCGGGACGGGCGTGTGGGTGGTGAAGACGCAGGTGTTGCGGAGCCTGTTGAGCCCCGGGTCGCCGGCGCCGATGGGCCCGGGAGGCCGCTGCTGCTCGATCAGCGGGAGCACGGCCAGCGCGGCGTGGCCTTCGTTCATGTGGAAGCGTCGTAGCTGGCCGTGGCCGAGCGCCTCGAGGATGCGGACGCCGCCGATGCCGAGCACCGCCTCCTGGCAGAGCCGGTAGCGGAGGTCGCCGCCGTAGAGCTGGTCGGTCAGGCGACGGTCCTCGGGCGCATTCTCGGGCAGATCGGTGTCGAGCAGATATACCGGGAGGAGGGCGCCGCCGTGCCCCGGGATCTTGAAGCGCCAGGCGCGGAGCGCGACGCTCCGGCCTTCGATCGTGATCGTGGCCCGCGCGTCGAGCGCTTCGACGAGGTCGGCGACCGGCCAGGTCTCGGGCTCTTCGGTCTGGCGACCCTCGGCATCGATGCGCTGGCGCAGATAACCGTTCCGGTGGAGCAGGGTCACCCCTACCATGGGAAGACCGAGGTCGGCGCACGACCGCAGGGTGTCGCCCGCCAGCACCCCGAGGCCACCGGAGTAGGTGGGGATGTTCGGCTCGAGCGCAATCTCCATCGAGAAGTAGGCAACACGCGGATCGTTCGACATGGACTCCTCTCGCTCGGCCCCGGGGACCCAGGCCGGCGAGCATGATGGTTCATCGGATTGCCTCCGTCACGTCCGTCGACAAATCGCCGCGTGGGCGCCACGATCGGCACTGTCGGAAGCGAGAGACCTCGTCTCGGGGGCGGCCGCACCCGGACGGCGCAATGCGACCGGCGAGACCCGCCATGCGGCGATCCGGCGGGCGGCGAGCGGGAGGCGTGCCATCGATGACACAGGATCTCGTGCGCCAGACGCGGCAGCGGCGCCAGCCCGCCGGCGTTCGCGCCCGGGGTCCGCTGCGCCGGCCCGCCGCGTGGGGTCTGGCCGCAATGGCGCGGGTGGGTCTGGCGGCCGCGTGCCTGGGACTCGCACCGCCA
>CAYYUT010000515.1:0-2962 GCA_964474935.1 uncultured Spirochaetales bacterium | reverse complement strand
GAGGGTGGGATTCGAACCCACGGTACTGCAAGCAGTACACCTGATTTCGAGTCAGGCCCGTTCAACCGGACTCCGGCACCTCTCCGCGGGCCCGCGAAGCTAGCACGGCTCGCCAGGGCGCGTCGCTCGCGGGATCGGGTCGAAACGGGTGCAGACCGGGCGCTCGCTTGCCGATCGGCGGCGTCGAGGCGCGGGCGTCCGCGGGCGGGAGCGCCGCGGCCAACGGCCGTCAGGCACGACTCGGTTGCCGTCGGGCACGAGCCAGGCGGATGCCGCGACGCGGCTAAAGCAGGCTCCGTAGGTGGCGGTAGCCGTCGCGGATCTCGCGGGCGAGCTCCTTGGCGGTCTCGCCGATCTCGGCGAGCGGCTCCCGGGCCTCCTCGCGCAGCATCCGGCCCTTCGCCTCGAGATGCTCCCAGCGCTGCTCGAGCGCCTCCCACCGCTGGCGGGCCTCGGCCTTCCCGAGATGCACCTGGACCTTCAGCTCGTCGCGAAGACCCCGCAGCTCCTCGAGCTCCTGGCTCACCGCCTTCTTCACGTCGTCCCAGTCGGTCATCGGAGACTCCTTTCGTGGCGACGGACTCAGCTCGCCCGACGGACGGTGAGCACCGGACACGGCGCGTGCTGCACGACGCGTTCCGCCGTGCTGCCGAGCACCGCGTGCTTGAGGCCCGAGCGTCCGTGGGTGCCCATCGCGATCAGATCGACGTCGCGCTCGCGCGCGAGCTCCTCGATCACCTGCGGCGCATAGCCTTCGCGCGCCACGGTCTCCACCGGGAATCCCAGCTCGGCGAGCGCCTTGGCGGCCTCGGCCAGATTCGTGTTCGACTGCTCGCGCGCCCGCTCGATCAGGTCGGGCGGCATGTAGCTGCCGGCGAAGTTCGTGTACTCGAGCGGGATTTGGAAGGCGTGCACCAGCACCACGCTCGGCTTGTCGGCATGGAAGATGCCGGCCGCCACGTCGAGCGCATGCCGGGCGTCGTCCGAGAAGTCGGTCGGGATCAGCACGCGCTCCACTCCGTCGGGCACAGCGAAGTCGTCGTGGACCGTCAGCACAGGGCAGGGCGCCTTCTGGACGAGATGCTCCGCGGTGCTTCCGAGCAGCAGGTGCTTCAGGCCGGTGAGCCCGCGCGTGCCGGCCACGGCGAGCCCCGCGCCCAGCTCTTCGATCGCCTCGAGGATGGTGCCGACGGGGGCGCCGATCCGCAGATCGGAGGCGGCCTCGAGGCCGCGCGAGCGCGCCGTCTCGGCCAGGGCCGCGAGCCGCTCGTCCGCGGCCTTCCGGTACTGCTCGTGGAGCTCGGGCGTGTAGACCACGGCCTCGGGCATGGCGGGAGCGCCGGGCGGGGGCGCCATCGAGTGATGGAACACCAGCTTGGCACCGTGCATGCCGGCCAGGAAGATCGCCCACTCCATCGCGGCCGACGAGCTCGCGGAGAAGTCGGTGGCGGCGAGCACGACGTTCGGTGCATTGGTGTTGATCATGGGAGCTCCCCTCGATGGTGGTTGGTGGCGGCGTCCGGCCGCTCTCGATCGTCGACAGGCGACGCGATCCACGCGTCCGGGCGGCGGCACGATCACCCCGGCACGATCACCCCGGCACGATCACCCAGTTGGGATTCAAGCGCCGTGCCAACCGACGCGGCGTCGGGGCGTCCCTCCAGAGACCCGTGAAAAAGGGCCGCAGGACGCGCCTGCGCGCGGCTCGGGCGCCGGTAGCGGTCGATGCGGCGCCCCGAGGCGTGACACTCAGGACCCCGATGGAGATCATTCTCTGCCAGAATGAGACCGGATGCCACACGATTCGGACGGTGGCCGGGGCGAGCGGCGTCCATCGGACAGCGCTGCTCGGCACGCCGCGTGCAGTACCACCGGCTGTGGCCGGCCCAGGCACCTCGGCGCCAGGCCGACCAGCCGGCCACAGAACAGGGAGACGACCCGTGACCGACCAAGACCGCACCGTTCGAGAGATCATGCGAACCGAGTTCGTGTCGCTCTCGCCCGGCGACAAGCTCGACTTCGTCGACGACATCATGAAGATCGGTCGCATCCGGCACTTCCCCGTGATCGAGGGCGATGCGCTCGTCGGGATCGTGTCGCACCGCGACCTCCTGGCGGCTTCCCTGACCCGCATGCTCGAGTTCGAGGGAACCCAACGTCGCTCCTTCCTGCGCTCGATCGAGGTGTCCGAGGTGATGAGCAAGGACGTCCGCAGCGTGCGGTCGGATACCGCCTTGCCCGAAGCCGCACGTCTGATGGTGATCTACAAGGTGGGTTGCCTCCCGGTGGTGGACGAGGGTGTCACCGCGGCGGGACTCATCACCGAGACCGACCTGCTCGAGGCGGCCTATCTCCAGAAGTCGACCCGTTGAACGGGTCGGTCGGTCAGGCGTCGGCGCGCTCGGCGGTGCCGCCACCCGCGCCCTGCCCATGCTCGGGCTCGTCCGACGCCTGCGGCTCGTCGCCGTCGCGTGGGCGCCCTCCGCGTCGGTACAGGGTGCGGCGGTTGATGCCCAGGATCTCGGCGGCGCGCACCTTGTTGCCGCCGGTGAGCTTCAGGATCTCGTCGATGTACAGATCGTCGAGCTCTCGGAGCGAGAGCCGTTTCTCGGCGGCCGTCCGCGCGAACGAGCCGCCCGAGCCGAGTGAGTCGCCGATCTGATCGTCGGTGAGGGGTAGCTCGTCGGCCCCGATCTCGCGCGAATCCGAGAGCGCCAACGCGCGCTCGATCACGTTCTCGAGCTCGCGTGCGTTGCCTTCCCACGGACACTGCTCGAGGCGTCCGATCGCCGCCTGGCTGAGCGAGCGCGGCCCGTCCTCCGAGTGCTTTCGCACCATGGCCTCTGCGAGCGGGGCGATGTCGTCCCTACGCTCGCGCAGCGGGGGGATCGCGATCGGGATCACGTTCAGGCGGTAGTAGAGATCCTGGCGAAAGCGACCGGCCTCGATCTCCTTGCGGAGG
>CAYYUT010000514.1:0-2963 GCA_964474935.1 uncultured Spirochaetales bacterium | reverse complement strand
CGCCGAGGCGCTCGCCGAGCGCCGCGAGCCAGAGCACGGCGGACGGGTCGCGGGCGATGGCGCGGCAGGCCGCCGCGCGCCGTCGGGGGTCGGGGTTCTCGAGTCGTCGCAAGAGCGAATCCTGCACGAGCGATCCGGTCACGCCAGGCGCCAGCGTGCCTGGCGCGCGTCACCGCGACCCTCGCGAGCGGCGCGGGTCTCGCGCTCGAGCTTGAGGAGGTGCGACGTGACCGAGAGCTCGGCGGCGCGGTGCAGCACCTCGGGCACGTCGGTGTAGACCCGCGCGACGATCTCACCAACGGAGGCCGTCTCGCGGCCGAGGGTCGCCAGGATCTGGGCCTCGCGTTCGAGGCGATGCGCGATGTAGGCGCGGATCCTGGCCGGCCCGTCCTCGATCACCGGACCGTGCGCGGGGTAGATGCGACCCGGCTCGGCGGCGAGCAGGCGCTCGAGCGAAGCGAGGTAGTCCGCGAGGTCGCCCGTGTCGTGCGGAATCACGGTGGTGCCCACTCCCAGGACGTTGTCGCCCGAGAACAGGGCCGACTCCTCTTCGAGCAGGAAGCAGAGATGGTCCGGGGCATGGCCGGGTGTGTGGATGCCGCGCAGCGTCGCCCCCTCGGTCTCGATGCGCACATCGTGCCCGATCGTCTCCATCGCGAATGCGTACTGCTGGTCGTTCGTGGGCCACGGAAGCTTCGAGACGCGCAGGGGGCCGAAGCGGTCGAGCACGCTCTCGACGCCCCCGATGTGATCGGGATGGCCGTGGGTGAGCACGATCTCCTGCAGACCGTGGCAGCCCGCGTGCTCGAGCGCTCGCTCGAGCACGTCGAGATAGGCGGGGATGCCCTGACCCGGGTCGAGCAGGATGCGTTCGCGTCCCGTCCCGATCAGATAGGTGTTGGTCCCAGGCCCGGTGAAGAGGCCCGGATTCTTGCCCAGCGCCACCACCACCCGATCCGACCATCGGTCGACCTCGGGCATGGTCAGGCCGATCATCGTGTTCGGGGCGGCGCTCATGCTATTCGCCGGCCACCGTCATCCGCGCGATCCGGAGGGACGGGCAGGCGATCCGACCGATCCGGAGCAGGTCGTCTCCGATGGCGTCGATGTCGAGGAGCATCTGGCCGAGGTTGCCCGCCACGGTGACCTCCTCGACCGGGAAGGTGGTCTCCCCATTCTCGATCCAGAGCCCGGCGGCGCCGCGCGAGAAGTCACCCGTCACAGGGTTGAAGCCGTGTCCGAACATCGAGGTCACGAGCAGGCCCCGGGGCGTGTCGGCGACGATCTCGTCGAGGCTCGACGATCCGGGCTCGAGCCAGCAGTTCGTGACCCCCACCCCCGGCGGTCCCCCGGTCCCGCGCGCGGCGTTGCCCGTCGAGGCCAGCCCGAGCTTCCGGGCGGAATAGCTGTCGAGCAGATAGCTCGAGAGGCGACCCTTCTCGACCAGGCGGGTCCGGCGCGTGGCGAGGCCTTCCCCGTCGAAGGGTCGGCTCCCGAGCTCGCCCGGGAGGCGTCCGTCGTCGACGACGTCGATCGCCGCTGCGGCAATCTGTTCGCCCACCCGGTTCGCCAGGAAGCTCGCTCCCCGGTAGACGGCGTAGCCCGACAGGCAGCCTGCGAGCCCCGAGACGAGGCTGCGCGCCACGGTGGGCTCGAAGATCACCGGGACCTCACAGGTGGGGACCCGGCGCGCTCCGAGCCGCCGCAGCGCCCGGGCGGCCGCGCGTCGGCCCACGTCCGCGGCGGGCTCGAGCCCGGCCAGCCGTCGGTGGGCCGAGACCCACGAGTCGGTCTGCATCCGCCCGTCCTGACTCGCGATCGGCATCGAGAAGAGCGAGTGGCTGGCGCTCTCGTAACTTCCGAAGAACCCGGACGTGTTGCCGAGGGCCACCCGCCCGAAGTGGGATCCGAACTCGGAGCCCTCGGAATTCGTGATGCGTTCGTCGCTGGCCCGGGCGGCGGCTTCGGCCTCGCGGGCCCGGGCGATCCTCGCATCGACCCCGAGTCCGTGGTCGTCGGGATCGACCAGGCCCAGGTCGGGCAGATCGTCGGCGAAGGCGTCCTCGGGGAGCCCGGCCGCCGGATCGGGCGCGGCCGCGCGGGCGATCGCGACGGTCTCGGCCGCCATGCGGTCGACGGCCTCGTCGCTGAGATCACCGGTCGAGGTGGTCGCCGACGAGAGCGCTCCCCCGTTCGCCCGCACGAAGGCGCGGATGCCGAGCGAGCGCCCTCGTGCCTGCTTCACGAATTCGATCTCGTCGCCGTGGACCCGGGTCTCGACCGCATCGCCCTCCACGAGGATGGCATCGGCCGCCTCGGCGCCGGCCCTTCGGGTCGCGGCGAGCGCACGCTCGATCGTCTCTGTGGCTTCGCGCACCGGTCTACTGCTCGGTTCCGCCGACGGTCAGGCCGTCGATCCGGATGGTGGGCAGCCCGACGCCGACCGGCACCGACTGGCCGTCCTTGCCGCACGTGCCGATGCCCCGGTCGAGCGCGAGGTCGTGCCCGATGCGCGAGACGCGGGTGAGGACGTCGGGGCCGTTCCCGATCAACGTCGCGCCTTTCAGGGGGGCGCCGATGCGACCGCCCTCGATGCGGTAGGCCTCGTTCGCCGAGAACACGAACTTGCCGCTCGTGATATCGACCTGGCCCCCGCCGAAGGACACGGCGTAGACGCCGCGATCGACACTCGCGACGATCTCGTCCGGGTCTTCCTGGCCGGCGAGCATGAAGGTGTTGGTCATGCGCGGCATCGGCAGGTGTCCGTAGCTTTCGCGTCGGCCGTTGCCGGTAGGCGCCATGCCCATGAGACGCGCGTTCAGACGGTCCTGCAGGTAGCCGCACAGGATGCCGTCCTCGATCAGGACGGTGCGCTGGGTCGGGGTCCCTTCGTCGTCCACGTTCAGGGAGCCGCGTCGTCCGGAGATCGTCCCGTCGTCGATGACCGTGACCCCCGGCGCTGC
>CAYYUT010000513.1:0-2972 GCA_964474935.1 uncultured Spirochaetales bacterium | reverse complement strand
GCCCACGGCCGGGGTGCGCTGTCGTCCATCGAGGGCGCCCGAGCAGCCGCTCGAACTCTACAGCTTCGAGGCGTCGCCCTTCTGCCGGCTCGTGCGCGAGTGTCTCTCGAGCCTCGAGATCCCCTACCAGCTCCACAATGTCGCGAAGGGCAGCCCGAAGCGACCGGCATTCGTGGAGCGTTCCGGGAAGATGCAGGTCCCGTACCTCGTCGATCCGAACACCGGCACCGCGATGTTCGAGTCGGGCGACATCGTGGCCTATCTCGAGGCGACCTACGCCGCTTGACGGGTGTCTCGAGCGCGCCGCGCCGGACCGTCAGACCAGACGATCGATCAGCAGGGTTCCGAGCCCGAGGAACGTCATCAGACCCACGATGTCGGTCAGGGTGGTCACGATGACACCCGAACCGAGCGCCGGATCCTGATCGAGCGCCTTCAGGGCGAGAGGCACGCAGGCCCCGAGGATCCCCGCCACGGTGATCGTGACGAGCATGGCCGTGAACAGGACGGCGCCGAGCATCGGGCTGCCGCGCCAGGCCCAGACGGCGAGCGCGCTCACCAGGCCCATGGTCGCCCCCAGCGTCACGGCGACGCCGAGCTCCTTGCCCACCGCCTTCAGGCCCGTCGAGAACTCGATCTCGCCCAGCGCGATCGCGCGGGTCACGACGGTCAGGGCCTGGATGCCCCCGTTCCCGCCCATCCCCGCCACCACCGGCATGAAGAAGGCGAGAGCCACCAGCTGCTCGAGGGTGCGCTCGAACAGGCCGATCACCCAGGCCCCGACGAAGGTGGCAGCGAGATTCAGGAGCATCCACGGCAGACGGCGCCGGATCGATTCGACGGCCGTGCTGAAGACCCGGTCCTCCTCGTGGAGGCCGGCCATGTAGTAAATGTCCTCGGTGGCTTCCTCGTTGATCACCTCGATCACGTCGTCGACCGTGATCACGCCAAGGAGGCGATGCTCGTCGTCGACCACCGGGATGGCCAGGAGGTTGTACCGGGCCACGAGCTGGGCCGCCTCCTCCTGATCGCTGTCCGCGCGAATGCTCGCCGGCTCGGGGATCATGAGCTCGCCGCAGGCCCGCGCGGGCGGCGCGGCCACGAGACGGCGGATCGGTACGACGCCACGTAGGCAACCCTTCTCGTCGACCACGTAGAGATAGGTGATCGCCTCGGTGTCCTCTCCGAACGCGCGGATCCGGTCGATGGCCTCCTGGGCCGTCGCCTCCTGGCCGACCGCGATCAGGTGCGTCGTCATGACCCGGCCCGCACTGTCGGGCGGATACAGATCGGCCTTCCGAAGCTCGTCGCGTCGGTCCTCGGGCAGCAGGGCCACGACGGACTCGCGCCGCTCCTCGGGCAGCCAGTCGACCATCTGGAGCATGTCGTCGATCTCGAGACGCCCCACGATGTCGGCGAGCCGCTGGTCTCCGAGCGCCTCGAAGATGTCGGGGAGCAGCTCGGGCGGTAGCTCCTTGAGGAAGTCCGCGGCGAGGCGATGGCGGTAGAGGAGATCGAGGACGGTCCGGATCTCTTCTGGACGCAGATCCCGGAGGATCGGACCGAGGTCCGCCGGATGGGCCCGGGCGAGCATGCGCTCGGCGCGCGCGTTCAGACCACTCGCGAGTAGCCGACGAAGGATGCGGGTCGTGGTCTCGATGTCCGCCATCTCGTCTCCCGAACGTCCTGCATCACCCGATGGCTTCGCGCGGCGGCCGACCTCAGCCGGATCGCGACGCGGGGTTCGTGCGCCGAGCGTCGGTCGACCGCGCCCGCGCGTTGGCGCGAGAGCCCTCGTCTTCGCACGCCGGCGCCCTCTGGGGACCGCCTCGTGCCGGCCCGCTTGATCCGCGTTGGGGGGCCGAGCGGGCTGTCGAAGCCCGCCCGAAATCGTTCAGGCAGGATCGACGGCGCGCTCGACGCTCGACGCCGGCCCTCGATCCACGACGAGCCCCACGCCGGGGCGGAGGGGACGTCGCGAAACGCTCGCCGGGCGCTCCCGACGGCCGTTGGATCGGTAATCTGGCCGGCTTTTCACGGACTTCGACCGCTTCAGCAGCTTCGCACTCATCGTTCGCGATCGAACTTAACCGACCCCGTCGGGTTCACCAAACCGAGGTCACGCCACCCCATTGTCAGGGTCGCCGACGACCTCCGAGGGGCTCCCAGCCCGGGCGACTTTCGCCGTGGACCCGGAGCCACGATGAGGTTTCTGTGCAGTTTGAGCGTGTTTTCGCCGACGCCCGGGCGTAGAATGTGGCGCGAGTGTGGTAGGACAATGCCGGCTTCTGCCCCGGGGGCCCACGAGTTCTCAGGGCGTTCGGTCGGAGGAAGTCATCGGGTCTCGTGCTTCGACCGTCTCGTGCTTCGACCCGTTCGTTCGCTGGGCGCCTGGCGATCAAACCGTGTCGGGTGATCGATTCGTCTCGAGATCGGCGGGGACGGGGCGTCGGGCTACCGGCGAAGCGCACCCGGCTGTGCGGCCGGCGGGACATCGAGTCGAAGGAGCCGCTGGAACGGGAGAGACCGATCGCTGCGCGGCAGGCTCGGGGGCCGGGGCCCGCACGGCAAGGCACCCCGCCCGAGGAGCGCGGTCGGTGAACGGCAGTCGGATCAGGGGTTGGCGCACGAGACGAACCATGGGGTGCCCCTGCGGGATTCGTCGGATTTGTGCAAGCATGTCATGCGGAACGAGGGATCGGTTCGTCCTGGATGAGTCGATGTCGGGAGGCGAGGGATGAAGGTGTTGATCGAGGCGATCGTCCAGGCCCTGGTGGACAAGCCCGAAGAAGTCCAGATCAAGGAAGTGCACGGTGACCACGCGCACGTGCTCGAGCTCCGGGTGGCCAAGGAGGATCTCGGCAAGGTGATCGGCAAGGGCGGCGCCCACGCGTCCGCCATCCGTACCCTGATGGCGGCTGCCAGCGGCAAGGAGAAGAAGCGCTACATCCTCGAGATCATCGAGCACTAGC
>CAYYUT010000512.1:0-2986 GCA_964474935.1 uncultured Spirochaetales bacterium | reverse complement strand
GCGGTTTGGCCCACCGCACCCCCCGGGGGGCCGCCGGCCCGGGGCACGGCGGGGGCTCCGACGTCGACCAACGCCTCGGGATCGCGCTCGATCTCGCGTGCGAGGATCCGCTCGGCCATCGCTGCCGCGAGCTCCACGAGGTTCCGCCGATTGGCCTCGAGGTAGCGCCGACGGAACGACTGGATGCCGCGGGCCACGTCTTCGAGCGCCCGCGTCGCGCTCTCGAGGGCCGCGGCCTCGTCGATCGGGAGCGCCTCCCGGGCCGCGGCCGCGCCCTCCTCGTAGCCCTCGGCCCTGCCCTGCTCGCGCCCTTCCTTCGTTCCGGCCTCGCGTCCCTCGGCGAGACCCGCCGCGCGACCCTCGTCGTGGCCCTGGCGCCGTCCCGCGTCGAAGCGTTCGCGCGCGCGCGCATCGGCCCAGGCTTCGAGCTCGGCGAGTCGTGCCCGCTGCGTATCGACGCCGCCGTCGTCGCCCGACGCCGGGTCGGGGGGCGAGACGACGGCCTCGGGTGTCCGCACCTCGCCGCTCGCAGCGTCCGCAGTCGCCGGGCCGGGAGCGGGCTGCGGCGACCCCGCTCCGGTCGGGTTGGCGAGGGGCCGGAAGCCCCGCTCGGCCGTCGGGATGGGATCGGCCACGAAGGTCTCGGGCTCGAGCCAGCTGGCGCGCTCAAACGAGGGCATCGTCGCCGCCTCCACCCGAATCGATGTTGAGCTTGCCTTCCTCTTCGAGACGACGGGCGATCTCGACGATCTGGCTCTGGACCGCCTCCACCTCGCTCAGCTTCATGGGCGGGAGCAGCTCGGTCTCCTCCTGGATCTGCTGCGCCGCGCGCGAGGAGACGTTCGCGAACACCTTCTGGCGGGTCTCGGCCGTCGCGGTCTTGAGGGCCACCACGAGATCCTCGGTGGGAACCTCGCGCAGCAGGGTCTGGAAGCCGCGATTGTCGATCGAGCCGAGGTCGTTGAAGGTGAGCATCCGCTTGCGGATCTCGCCGGCGACGTTCGGATCGCGCCCGTCGACGCCCTCGAGGATCGCGCTGGTCTCGCTCTTGGGAACACGGTTCAGCATCTTGGCCGCGGCCTCGGTGCCACCCACCCGGGTGGGCGAGAGTGCGGCCCGACCGAAGAGCTCGGCGATGCCCTCCTCGAGGAGCCCGATCATGGAATTGCTCACGGTGTCGAGCTCGGCGACGCGGATCACGACGTCGGGGCGGATCTCTTCGGGCAGGTGGGCGATCACGGCCGCGCCCCGTTCCGAGGGAAGCTGCGCCAGGGCGAGCGCGATCGTCTGGGGGTGCTCGTTGACGAGGGTCTCGGCGATGTAGCGCGGCTCGAAGGCACGCAGGGTCCAGTCGATCCGCTTCTCGTCACGCCCGAAGCGGGTGAGGAGCTGGCGCGAGCGCTCCTCCTCCAGGGTCGCCTGGATGAGCTCGACGGCCTGGGAACGCCCGCCGGAGACGGCGTGCTCGCGCACCTCGAGCGCCTCGCGGAACTCGGCCAGCACCTGCTCCTGGACCTTCGGCGGCACCTCGCCCAGGCGCGAGACGGCGGCCATGATGCGTTCGAGCTCACCGTCCTCGAGACGCCCGAGGAAGCGCTTCACGGCATCCCGGGGAAGGGACAACACCAGGACCGCACTCCGTTCGATGCCCGAGAGCTGTTCGTAGTCCATGCTGTCAGCCCTGGCTCAGCCAGGAGCGCACCGTCCGCGCGCCCTGGTCGCCGTGTTCGCGGAGCACTTCGCCCACCTGTTCGGCGAGCGTCGGCGGCCGATCCGCCAGCTCGGGCAGCAGATGCTGACCCGCCTCCTCGCCCGAGAGCTGTGCCTCGAGCTCGGCCGCGGTGAGCACCGCGGGATCCTCCTCCTGCGTTTCGCGGGTGGCCTGCAGCAGCGGCCGGACCACCCAGCGGGCGAAGATCAGGAGCGCGAGGAGGCCCCCGATCCACTGCACCAGGGTCCCGACGAGCGGCACCATCTGGGGCGAGACCAGGCCCTCGGGCGCGGGGCCCAGATCGAGATCGCGGAAGGGCGCGCTCGTGAGCGTGATCACGTCGCCCCGCTCGGAGTCGAAGCCCACGGCCTGCTTGGCCAGCTCCTCGAAGCGCCCCAGCTCGTCGGCCTCCCACGGAACGAAATCGGCGGGCGCGTCGAGCGCCTCGCCGGCCGTCTGGACCGGCTTGCCGTCGACGAGCACGGCCACGCTCAGGCGCCGGACGCTCCCCGGGGCCGCGACCTCGCGCTTCACCACCTTGCTGATCTCGTAGTTGACGATCTCGGAGCTGCGCTTCGAGAGCGACGAGGCGTTCTCGTCCTCGGTCGTGATGGCCTCGGGATTGTTGGCGATCGCTCCCGGGATGCCCTCCGGGTCGGCGAACCGGTCGGAGCTCTCCTCTTCTTCGATCTGCTCGCTCCGCGCCACCTGGGAATCGGGATCGAAGCTCTCGGCGGTGGTCTCTCGCTGCGTCCAGTCGAGATCCGCCCGCACCCGCGCCACGACGCGGTCGGGCCCGACGATGCGACCGAGGATCGTCTCGATCCGGCCCGACAGATCATCCTCGATGCGGGTCTGGTGCTTCTGCGCACCATTCGACACCGACATTCCGAGCGTCCCGTCCTCGCGCGGCGCGAGCAGGCGTCCCGTCTGGTCGACGACCGTCACCTTCTCGGCCTCGAGCATCTCGACGCTCGAGGCGACCAGGTGGACGATCGCCTGCACGTCGCCCTCTTCGAGCTCGTGGTCTTCGCGGATCCGGACCACCACCGACGCACTGGGCGTCCGGCCGCGGTCGGCCACGAGCGTGGTGCGCTCGGGCAACGCGATCTGGACCCGGGCGCGCTCGATCGGATCGATGGCCTCGATGCTGCGGGACAGCTCGCCCTGGAGCGCGCGACGGAAGTTCACCCGTTGCACGAAGTCGGTGACACCGAAGCCCTGTTCGTCGAAGAGCTCGAAGCCCGCTCCGCTGCCGGCCGGCAGCCCCTGGCC
>CAYYUT010000511.1:0-2987 GCA_964474935.1 uncultured Spirochaetales bacterium | reverse complement strand
AATTCGCCGATCCCGATGCCCTCGGAATCGGGCTCGACCAGGAAGGCCGTCACGCCCTTGTGCTTCAGCGCCGGGTCGACGGTGGCCACCAGGAAGAAGACACCCGCGTGAGCCGCGTGCGAGATGAAGACCTTGGTGCCCGCGATGCGCCAGCCTCCCTCCACGCGCCGGGCCCGGGTGCGCATGTTCCCGAGGTCGGTGCCGCCGCCGGGCTCGGTGAGGCAGGCGGAGCAGAGCGCCTCGCCGCGCGCGATCCGGGGGAGCCAGCGCTCGCGCTGCTCGGGTGTTCCGTGTGCGAGCAGGGTGCCCGCGACGAGCGAGTTCGACACCGAGACCACCGAGGCGACCACCCAGTCGACCCTTGCCAGCTCCTCGCAGATCACTCCGTAGGTGACCACGTCCGAGAACGAGCCCCCATAGGATTCGGGGATCATCGGGCCCATCAGGCCCATGGGCACGAGCTTCTCGATCAGCTCGGTCGGGTAGCGCTCCTCGCGTTCGTAGCGTTCGACGTGGGGCAGGATCTCCTTCTCGGCGAACTCGCGCACCGAGCGACGCACGAGACGCTGATCCTCGCTGAGATCGAAGTCCATCATGCGCTCGAGGGCGCTCGGCGGAGCGGGGGTCGACATGTGGTGGACTTTAGCCCGCCTCTCCCCTAGGCTCCCGCGTCCCGGAGGACCCAGGTCATGAAGAAGGCCAAGCCGCTCCCGCACCGGAACCGGAGCAAGAGCGTTCGCCATCGCGCCAAGCGCAAGGCCAAGCTCGCCCGCCGGCGGCTCCGCGCGAGCTCCGGCACGCGCAAGACCTACCGCTAGCTCCCCGGCGCTCCGAGGCTCCGTCGTCCTCCCATGGCGGCCCGATCCGCCTTCCGCTTCTCGCTCGAAGCCCGGTCGGGAGAGGCCCGCGCCGCACGCCTCGACACACCTCACGGCCCCGTTCGCACCCCGGCCTTCATGGTGGTGGGGACGCAGGGCGCCGTCCGTGGAGTGTCTCCGGCCGAGCTCCGCGCGACCGGCACCCAGGTGATGCTGGCCAACACCTACCACCTGGCGGTGCGGCCGGGCGAAGGCCTCGTGGCGAAGCTCGGTGGTCTGCACGAGTTCACGCGTTGGGCTGGTCCCATCCTCACCGACAGCGGCGGCTTCCAGGTCTTCTCACTCCCGAACAAGCAGATCGGCGACGACGGGGTCCGTTTCAAGAACGAGCTCGATGGCAGCGAGATGTTCCTCTCGCCGGAGCGTTCGATCGAGATCCAGAACGCGCTCGGCGCCGATGTGATCATGGCCTTCGACGAATGCACCCCGTTCCCGGCCGACGAGAAGCAGACCGCACGAGGCGTCGACCGCACCGTGGCGTGGGCCGAGCGCTGCCAGGCGGCGCACGCGCGGGCCCGCGAGCAGGCGCTCTTCGGAATCGTCCAGGGAGGCGTGCATCTCGGCCTGCGCAGCCGCTGCGCCGATTCGATCGTCGCGCTCGACTTCCCGGGCTACGCGATCGGAGGCGTCTCGGTCGGCGAAGGCTACGAGCTCATGTGCCGGGTCACCCGGCACACGGCGCCGCGCCTCCCCGCCGACAAGCCGCGCTATCTGATGGGCGTGGGGCTTCCCGAAGACCTGCTGGCCGCGATCGGTTTCGGCATGGACATGTTCGATTGCGTGATCCCCACCCGCTACGCCCGTGCCGCGAGCGTGTTCACGGTGCGGGGCCGCATCCGGCTCACCAATCGCCGTTTTCGCCGCGACGCCTATCCGATCGACACGTCCTGCGACTGCGCGGCCTGCGCGGGCGGCTTCAGCCGGGCCTATCTCCACCACCTGTTCGGGGTCCGGGAGATCCTCGCCTCCACCCTCGCCACGATCCACAACGTGCGCTTCTACCAGCGCCTGCTCGAGGGCGCTCGCGACGCGATCCTCGCACGACGCTACGATGCCTACCGCGAACGGTTCCTCGCGGAGTACCAGTCGCGGTCGGCGGCGTCCTGACGGGGATGCCAGGGCGCCGGGGAGCCCCGGACCGGGCGGGTGCTCCGACACTGCGCCGGGACCACACGGCCGGCGGTCGCGAGCGCCGACATCGCTGCACCTCTTCGCCACGAGGACCTGTTCTCCATGGCACTTCGCTGCGGAATCGTCGGGCTCCCGAACGTCGGTAAGAGCACGATCTTCAACGCCCTCACGGCCGCCAAGATCCCGGCCGAGAACTATCCCTTCTGCACCGTCGACCCGAACACGGGCATCGTCCCGGTTCCGGACCCGCGCCTCGAGGTGCTCGCCCGGATCTCGAGCTCGGAGCGGATCGTGCCGGCGACGGTCGAGCTGGTCGACATCGCCGGGCTGGTACGCGGCGCCGCCCGGGGCGAGGGGCTCGGCAACCAGTTCCTGGCCCATATCCGCGAGACCGACGCCATCCTCCACGTGGTTCGCTGCTTCGACGAGACCAACGTGGTGCACGTCGACGGGAGCGTCGACCCGCTTCGCGACGTCGCCACCATCGAGACCGAGCTCGGCCTGGCGGACATCGAGACCCTCGAGCGCCGTGTCGATCGGGCGCGCAAGGCCGCCAAGACGGGCGCCAAGGAGGCGCGCGCCGAGCTCGCGTTCCTCGAGGAGGTGCTCGCGCACGTGGGCGACGGCGGGCCCGCCCGGAGCGTCGCGGTGCCCGCCGAGCTCGCTCCGGTCTTCCGCGACTGCCACCTGCTGACGGCGAAGCCGGTGCTCTACGTCGCGAACGTCGACGAGGAAGGACTCTCCGACGGCAATGCCCACACGACCACGCTCGAATCGCACGCCCGCGAGCGGGGCTCCGAGGTCGTGCGCCTGTGCGGGAAGATCGAGTCGGAGCTGGCCGAGCTCGACGACGAGGAGCGCGCGGCCTTCCTCGAGGATCTCGGCCTCGAGGAGCCGGGGCTCCACCGGCTCGTCCGCGCCGCTGATCGTCTGCTCGGTCTGGTCACCTTCCTCACCACCGGGCCCAAGGAGACGCGC
>CAYYUT010000510.1:0-3007 GCA_964474935.1 uncultured Spirochaetales bacterium | reverse complement strand
GGATGTTGTCGGTGACCACGATCGATTCGTCGACCACGATGCCGATCGCGATCACGAGCGCGGCGATCGAGATCTGGTGGAGCGGGACGCCCACCAGGCCCTGGAAGCCGACGGCCACCGTCAGCGCGAGCGGGATCGTGAACGACACGACCGCGCCCGAGCGCCATCCCATTCCGAGGAGGGCGAGCGTCACGACCAGCGCGAGCCCGAGGAGCAGACTGTTCGTGAGGAGCCCGAGGCGCTCGCGCACGTAGGTCGGCTCGTCGGCGACGACGCGGGCGCGCATGTCGGCCGGGAGGCCCGCGGCGCGCTCGTCGAGCAACGCCCGCACGCTGTCGCCGAAGGCGACGGCGTTGCGACCCGGCATCATCTCGACCCCGAGCGCCACCGCGCGGCGCCCGTTCGCGACCACCGCGACCTCGGGCTCGGCCAGGCCACGCGCGACGCGCGCCACGTCGCGTAGCCGGACGGGGAGGCCGCCCCCACCCGCGGCGAGATACACGCCCGCCACCTCGGGCACCGCGTCGAAGGCTCCGGTGGTTCGGATGCTCGAACGCACGCCGCCCACCCGGAGCTCGCCGCTCGGCAGTTCGACGTTGCGGGCGGCGAGCGCGTCGACCACCCGCGCCAGCGGGATCCCGCGCTGCGAGAGCGCGTGCAGGTCGACCGCGACGTGGATCTCTTCTTCGGGAAGCCCGACCAGCTCGACGCGCCGCACGTCGGCCATCTGCTCGAGCGCGCGCTCGAGCTCCTGCGCCAGCTCGCGCAGGGCGAGCGGCGAGACCTCGTCGCCCTCGAGCACCAGCACGAGTGTGTTCGTGCGGAGCGTCCGCGTATCGATCTCGGGCTCCGAAGCGCTCGGCGGCAGGCTCGCACGGGCCTCCTGGATCTTGTCGCGCACCTCCTGGAGCCGCTCGGCCGCAGGCGCCGTGCGTTCGATCTGGATGATCATGAAGCTCTGGCCGTACGACGAGTTCGAGAAGATCTCCTCGATGTCGTCCACCTCGGCCACGTGCTCCTCGATCACCTTCGACACCAGGAGCTCGACCTTCTCGGGCTCGGCCCCCGGCAGGTAGGTCACTACCTGGGCGAATCGGTCGGCGAGCGTCGGGTTCTCTTGCCGCGGGAGCCCCTGCCAGGAGAGCCAGCCGTAGACCAGCAGCATGAGGGTCGCGAGCAGGATCACGCGCGGGCGGTCGACGGCGAAGCGTGCCAGGTTGGCCATCGCCTACTCCTCGACGACCCGCACCGGATCGCCGGTGCGCAGGAAGTGCTGTCCGCGGGTGATGATCCGGCTGCCCGGCGCGAGTCCCCCGACGACCGCCACCCGGCCTTCGTGGAGCGCGCCGAGCTCGACGCGCCGACGCGCAGCCACCGCGCCGGCCTCCACCTCGTCGACGACGAAGCAGAAGGGGGTGCGGTCGGCGTCGCGCAGCACGGCCGAGAGCGGCACGAGCAACTTCTCCTGCGGCTCGCCGAGGGGAACGCTCACCTGCACCGCGAGCTCGGGGCGCAGCGCGCCGTCGGGGTTCGCGATCTCGACCTCGAAAGGCACGGTGCGCGTCGAGGGGTCGGCCGCCACGCCCATGCGCACCAGCGATCCCGAGAACTCGCGCCCGGGCCAGAGCGGGGTCGTCACGCGCGCGGACGCGCCGAGGGCGAGGGCGCCGAGCTGCTGGTCGGCCACCGAGGCCCGCACCACCAGCGGGTCGAGCTCGGTCAGGACGAGGACCGGCTTCTGGGCGGTGGCGAGCTCGTGCGGATCGATCAGACGCGCCTCGATGGCGCCGGCGATCGGTGCGCGGAGCACGGCCTTGGCGAGCTTGTCCTCGGCCATGGCCACACGGACGCGCGCCTCGGCGGCCTCGGCTCGGGTCATCTCGGACTGGCTGCGGGCGCGGTCGAGCGATTGCTGCGAGGTCGAGTCGTGAGCGAAGAGCTCCTGCTGTCGTGCGAGGGTGCGCGCGGCATCGGCCGCCTGCGCGGCGGCGCGCTCGGCCGCGGCGCGCACGGCCCGATGCTCGTGCCGGAGGTCGCTCTGGTCGAGCTCGGCGAGAAGATCCCCGGTCTCGACCCGGTCGCCCTCGTCGACGTGGAAGCGTTCGACGAAGCCGGTGACCCGGAAGGCGAGCTCGATGCGGGTGCGCGACTCGACCACCCCCGACACCTCGAGCGCGGGTGCGACGGACACCGGCGCCAGGCGCTCTGCGGCGACGGCCGTGACGGCGCGCGGCGGGGCGTCGACGGCGGGCGCCGTCTCGCCGCAGCCCGCCGCGAGGCCGCACACGCTCGCGAGGATCACGGCCCGCCAGCCGGGTGCGACACCCCGGCGGCATTGCGGTTGCGGCCGTTGCCGCGGCCACCGGGCGGCCTGCCCGGTCAGCCCATGCCGCGCATCGGAGGCTCGGGGCGAACGCGGCGAGCCACGTCGTTTGCGGGCGGGCTGCTTCGAAGCGCGAACGAGCATGAGACGTGCTCCTGTCCCCTCGGCGGAGAGGGGTCCATGGAAGGCGCGCGCCAAAAACGAAAAGGCCTTCCGAGTGGTGCACCCGGAAGGCCGTCAGGACGAGTTCTCCGACGTTTCCTAGGGTGCGAGGGTTCCGGCCGGGCGGTCGTCGCGAAGGGGCATCCCCTTCGTCGTCGAGACCGGAAGACCCACGGGCGAGATCGGAAGACGCGGAGCCGGCGCGCACGCCACCGCGGCCCACCGATCGCACGACGCGTTCATCGGCCGGTGCCGGGTCGCGTCGTGGGTCGGGCCGTCGTGGGGATGCAGCTGCCTCATCGCGGGAGCCCTCCGAGAAAGATTGGGGCGGGCGAGTCGTATCGTACGGGCCGCCGGTCAGGTGTGTCAACCTGCGCCCGGTCGGCTGCAGTGCCTGCGGCCCGCGGCACGCAGCGGGGCTGCGGCGGGTGCGCGCGGCACCGCGACCGCGCCGAGCGAGGGACGCCGAGCGTCGGGACGCCCCGGGCGGTGGTCCACGCGGCTCCGAGCCGTCGTGGGGCG
>CAYYUT010000509.1:0-3039 GCA_964474935.1 uncultured Spirochaetales bacterium | reverse complement strand
AGCTATGTTCAGAAGCGCCGCTGGATCGGACCCACGACCCGCGGCGAGGTGATCTGGTGCCAGGGCTACTCGGAGCCGGGTGCGGGAAGCGACCTCGCCAACGTCCAGACGCGGGCGGTCGAGGACGGCGACGACTTCCTGATCACCGGACAGAAGATCTGGACCACGACCGCGCACCTGTCGCACATGATGTTCGGGCTGTTCCGTACCGAGCCCGACGCCTCGAAGCACGCCGGGCTCAGCTATCTGCTCGTTCCCATGGACACGCCGGGGATCCAGGTCCGTGCGCTCGCCACGATGACGGGCGAGGCCGAGTTCAACGAGGTCTTCTTCGACGGCGCACGCGTGCCGCAGGACTCGCTCGTCGGGAAGCGCGGCGAAGGCTGGAAGGTGGCGAACACGACCCTTCGGCACGAGCGCAACATGCTGGCCTCGAGCGCGCTCCTCGACGACACGCTCCGGAGTCTGGTGACGCTGATGCAGTCGGAGCGGGTCGACGGACGGGCACCGATCGACTCCCCGGCGCTCCGCGATCGCCTGCTGCGACTCCAGTCGCGCGTGCTCGCGATGAAGTACCACAGCCTGCGCATGCTGAGCGCGCGCATCCGGGGCGAGTTCCCCGGCGTCGCGGCGCTCGTCACCAAGCTCGCGGGATGCGAGGTGAGCCATCAGCTCAACGCGCTCGCGATCGACGCCCTGGGCGAGCTCGGGGTGCTCTACGAGGGATCGCCGCACGAGCGCGCGCACGGCCGCTGGCCGCGCCAGCACATGTTCACCCTCGGCCTGATCATCGGCGGCGGCACCGCCCAGATCCAGAAGAACATCATCAGCGAGCGGGGCCTCGGGATGCCGCGCGAGCCGAAGGCTCGCCCGGCGGTCGAGACGACGGGCTGACCGATGGACTTCGCGCTCACCGAAGAGCAGCAGCTGCTCGCCGAGACCCTACGCAAGTACCTGACGAGCGACCTGCCCCCGAGCCGGGTGCGCGAGCTCGTCGCCGACGAGCCGGGGGGCGACGGAGGCTCGTGGAAGACCCTGTGCGAGCTGGGAGTGGCGGGCCTCCTCGTGCCCGAGGAGCTCGGAGGAAGCGGCCTCCGCCTGCTCGACGCGGCCGTCGCCGCCGAATCGCTCGCGTGGGGCGTGGCGCCCGCCCCGTTCCTCGGCTCGGCCGTGATGGCCCCGGTGGCGCTCCGTGCGGGCGGAAGCCGGGAACAACGGGAGCGCTGGCTTCCGCGTCTCGCCGACGGCGAGGTGCGGGTGGGGGTCGCCGCCCAGGAGATGTGCGGACGTCGCGACGCAGCGGGCGTCGACCGCCGCGGCGATCGCATCTCGGGCCGGGCGCTGATGGTCGTCGACGGGATCGGGGCCGATCACTACCTCGTCGCCGCCGACCGGGGCGAGAGCCTGGCCTTCGTCTCGGCGCGCGCGCCGGGGCTCGCCTGCATCCCACTCCGGACGCTCGATCGGACCCGCAGCTTCTGCGCGTTGGAGCTCGACGAGTGTGCGGTCGACGAGTGGATCGGCGAGCCCGGGGGTGCCGAGGCGATCAGCCGCCGGATGCTCGATGCGGCGCGGATCGTGCTCGCCGCCGACCTGCTCGGGGCCAGCGAGCGGGCGATCGAGCTCGCGGTCGCCTACGCGCTCGAGCGCAAGCAGTTCGACCGCGTGATCGGCTCGTTCCAGGCGGTGAAGCACCTGTGCGCCGAGATGGTGGCCGAGCTCGAGCCCGCCCGCTCGCTGCTCTGGTACGCCGCACACGCATTCGACGCCGAACCCGACGAAGCCCATCGGATGGCCTGCCACGCCAAGGCACATCTCGCCGAGGTCGGCCCTTTCGTCGTCCGGACGGCGACCGAGGAGCACGGCGGCATCGGCTTCACCGACGAGCAGAACCTCCACTACTGGTTCAAGCGGGCGGGGGTCGATCGGCAGCTGCTCGGAACGCCCGAAGATCTGCGCGAGGAGGCGGCCCGACTCCAGGGCTGGCTCGGCACGGGAGGGACGTAGGAGATGCTCGAGGTCGCCGACGACCTGCGGTCGGAAGCGCGCGCGCTCCACGGCATGCTCGCAGGGCTCGATGCGGCGGCCTGGCAAACGCCCACGCCCTTCCAGCAATGGACCCCCCACGACGTCGTGGCGCATCTCCACCTCTTCGATCGGGTGTCGCTGCTCGCCCTGCGCGACCCCGAGGCGTTCGATCGGGAGCGCGCCGCCCTGATCGAGGGAATGTCAGGGGGCCGGAACCTCACCCAGCAGCAGCGCGACCGGTTCGGAGCACTCGAGCCCAACGAGCTCCTCGAGCGGTGGCACGATACCTGCCACGAGATGGCGATCGCCCTCGGAGAATCCGATCCGAAGCGACGTCTCCCCTGGTTCGGCCCGGACATGGCCGTTCGCACCTTCACGACCGCCCGGTTCATGGAGACCTGGGCGCACGGCCAGGACGTCTACGACCTGACGGGCACCGAGCGGGAGTACACCGACCGGATCCGGCACATCGCCGTGCTCGGCGTGAAGACCTTCGGCTGGACCTTCGCGAATCGGAAGCTCGACCCGCCGGGGCCCGCTCCGTACGTCCGGCTCGAGGCGCCGTCGGGCGCGGTCTGGGAATGGAACGAGCCCAGCGAGACCGACTTCGTGGCCGGCTCCGCGTCCGACTTCTGCCACGTCGTCACCCAGGGACGCCACGTGAGCGAGACCGGGCTCGAGGTCGTCGGCGAGGTCGCGACGCAGTGGATGGCGATCGCGCAGTGCTTCGCCGGGCCGCCGACCGACCCGCCACAGCCCGGCGCTCGGACCGGCGGCCGTCGGTAGAGCCGCCAGCGACGACACACGAACAGAGAGGGACGCAGCCGTGGATCTCGAATGCAAGCTCGAAGGCGGGGCGGTGGTCGACGGGAGCGGAGGGCCCACGAGCCGCGCGGACGTCGGGCTCCGTGACGGCCGCATCGTCGCGATCGGCGATCTCGCGGCCGCGCCGGCCGCCCGCACGCTCGACTGCCGCGGCCGCTCGGTGCTGCCCGGGTTCTTCGACATCCA
>CAYYUT010000508.1:0-3043 GCA_964474935.1 uncultured Spirochaetales bacterium | reverse complement strand
CGCGCGCCGATCGCGAGTTCGACGTGATCCTGTGGGGCGCCACCGGGTTCACCGGCCGTCTCGTCGCCGAGTACCTGGTCGAGCACTACGGCGTCGCGGGCGATCTCCGCTGGGCATTGGCGGGCCGGAACCCGGCCAAGCTCGAGTCGATCCGCGCCGGCCTCGGGGAGAAGGCGACGGCCCTCGTCTGCCTCGAGGGGGACGCGGGCGACCCGGCGTCGCTCGAGGCGCTCGCCGCACGCACGCGCGTCGTGTGTTCGACCGTCGGGCCCTATGCGAAGTACGGCTCGCCGCTCGTCGCGGCCTGCGCGCGACACGGCACCGACTACTGCGACCTGACCGGCGAGGTGCCGTGGATGCGTCGCATGATCGATGCCCACGAAGGGGAGGCCACCGCCTCGGGTGCGCGCATCGTGCATTCCTGCGGCTTCGACAGCATCCCCTCCGACCTCGGCGTCTTCTTCCTGCAGCGCGAGATGAAGGCCCGCCACGGGGTCCCGTGTCGATCGGTCAAGTACCGGGTGAAGGCCTTCTCGGGCGGCTTCAGTGGCGGGACGCTCGCCAGTCTGTTGAACGTGCTCGAGGAAGCCGCGGCCGATCGTGCCACGCGCCGCATGCTCGCCGATCCCTACGGTCTGAATCCCGAAGGTGCGCGCCGGGGCGAGGACGGCCCCGACATCATGCGGCCGGTCTACGACGACGACTTCTCGAGCTGGCTGGCGCCGTTCGTCATGGCCGCCATCAACACGCGCATCGTGCGTCGCTCCAACGCCCTGCTCGACGATGCCTACGGCCAGGACTTCCGCTACGACGAGGCCACGCTGATGGGGGACGGTCCGCTGGGCCTCGCCAAGGCGGCGGCCTTCACGGCCGGAATGGCCGGAGCGATGGGCGTCGGCGCGATCGGACCGCTTCGGAACCTTGCGTCGCGCTGGCTTCCGGCGCCCGGCGAGGGCCCCGATGCGGCCGCCCGCGAGGCCGGCTTCTTCGACATCCGGATGCTCGGGCTCCATCCGGAGGACTCCGGCAAGAGCCTGCGGGCGCGGGTCACGGGGGACCGCGACCCGGGCTACGGCTCGACGGCGAAGATGCTCGGCGAGAGCGCGGTGTGTCTGGCGCTCGATTCGTTGCCGGTGGCCGGGGGGTTCTGGACGCCCGCGTCGGCCATGGGCGACGCCCTCCTCGCCCGGCTCCCCGCGCGCGCCGGCGTGCGTTTCCAGATCGAGTAGGCCGTCGCACGCGCCGCCGCCGAGAGCCGATCGCGCAGGAGGGGGCGCGCAGGCCTCGTTCGCCGGTTCCCTGCACGAGGGGAGCCTTGGCGAAGTGGCGCGGGCGTGCGGGTTCTCGTCGCAGAGCCCCTTCACCACGGCCGCACCGTCTCTCGCCCACCGATCGGGATGCCTCCCGCACGCTCCCGGCGTGCCCTCGGTCTGCCCGTTCAGGGAACGCCCCGGGCGGCCGATGCACACGGCATGGAGCACTCCCCGCACGCAGTCCCTCCGCGGCGATCGGGCACGACCCGAGCCGTCCTGGCCGCCGTCCTCCTGCTCTGTGCGCTCGCAGGCGCCCGCAGCATCCTCGCCGAGGGCGAAGGGAATCCTCTCTTCCTGCCGCCCGATGGACAGCGTGCCTGGGAGACGCGGCTCGAGGAGGCGGTCGCGCGGATCGACTCCGCGCGGCAGGAGTTCCGGGCACTCCAGACCGCCTATGCCAAGGCGCAACGCGAGGAGCACCCGCGCGGTGCGGCACGGGCCGCGCTGATCGAACGGCGCGAAGCCGCCCACGAGCGTCTCGTCGACGCGGCTGCCGCGCTGCCCGCGCTGATCGAATCGGCGCGGCGTGCCGGGGTCTATCCCGAGGTCCTGCGCCCCTTCCGCGACCGGCTCGACGAGCTGACCGAGCTTCCAGCCGCACCCGCAGACTCCTAGCGATCGGGTCCCGCCGATCCGGATCCAACGGCGCGGGCCGTTTGGGCGTGCCGATCTGCGCACGCCTGCGGTAGCGTCCAACGGTCGCCCGTGGCCCGCCGTCTGGGGGCTGCCCGGTTTGCGGCCTGGAGGGATCTGGCTTGTCCACCGCGCTCTGGTGTCTGCTCGTCGTCGCCGTCCTGCCCTACGTGCTCTCGGTCGTGAGCGGGACGCTCCGCTTCCAGCAGACCGAGGCCTTCGACAACAAGCATCCCCGCCAGCAGATGACGACGCTCCATGGGGCGGCGGCCCGTGCGCTCGCGGCCCAGCAGAACGCCTGGGAGTCGCTCGGCTTCTTCACGGCCGTGGTGGCGCTGGCAGAGCTGGCGGGGGCCGACCCGGCCCGGACGGCCAGCCCGGCGCTGCTCTTCCTCGTCACCCGGCTGCTGCATCCGGTGCTCTATCTCGCGAACCTCGACGTGCTGCGGTCGCTCGTGTTCATGGTCGGGCTCGCGGCCGGGGCGTGGATCCTGGTGATCGCGGTCGGCGCGTAGCGCGAAGGGGTCACGCCCCGCACGGTGTCGTGGCAACCCCTGCGGCCCGGTCGCGCCGCAGGGAAGAGTTCGAACGGAGGCTTCATGAGAATCGTCTGGATCGCGCTGGGCTCGCTGCTCCTCGTCGCGGTCGGCTTCGTCGGCGCGATCTTCGCCGCCTCCGAGATGGCCGGCGAGGTCGTCGTGCTCGAGACCCGCGACGAGGCGGGCGAGCCGGGCGAGACGCGGCTCTGGGTGGTCGACCACCAGGGTCATGCCTGGCTCCGAGCCGGGCAACCGACCTCGGGCTGGCTCGTGCGGCTGGAGGCGGAGCCCGAGGTCCGCGTGGAGCGCGACGGTGTGCGGGCTGCGTATCGAGCGGTGCCCGTCGACGATCCGGCGATCCGAGACCGGATCCATGCGTTGAACCGCGACATGTACGGGGGCTACGACGCCTTCATCTCGCTCGTCCGGGACGGCTCGCTCTCGATCCCGGTGCGGCTCGATCCGCTGTCCGGGAGCGGCTGAGCCGGCGATCGGCCGGGACGTGCGCTGCGCCGCCGGCCCATCGGGCGGGTCGCGGCGGCCCGCGGACGGCGGCGC
>CAYYUT010000507.1:0-3046 GCA_964474935.1 uncultured Spirochaetales bacterium | reverse complement strand
GTGGAGGAGCTTCCGCTGCCTCGCTGAGGGGCGTCGCGCTGCGGTAGAAGCCCGACGCCTGGTAGGCGCCGAGCCACTCCGAGGCGAAGACCTGGATCACGGCCGCCGCCGGGATCGCGATCAGCAGCCCGAGGAATCCGAAGAGGTCGCCTCCGATCAGCAGCGCCACGATCACGGTGACGGGCGAGAGTCCGAGCGCGCTGCCGACGATCCGGGGGGTGAGGACGTAGCCCTCGAGCGTCTGGACGGTGGCGTACCAGCCGAGCACGAAGAGCAGGTGGCGGTCGATCCCGAACTCCAGGATCGACATGCCGGTGGCGAGCGTCACGGCGAGGGCATTACCGAGATAGGGGATGATGGCGAGCGCGCCCGCCGCCAGTCCGATCACGACGGCCAGATCGATCCCGATCACCGAGAAGCCGGCCGCATACAGGACGCCCAGGATCAGGCTGACCGTGAGCTGTCCCCGCACGAAGCCCGAGACCATCCGATCGACCAGCCCTGCCTTCTCGATCACGTAGTCGTGGTATCGGAAAGGGACGAGCGCCAGCGGCTTCCACTTGAGATCGTCGAACGCGACGAGGAAGTAGTAGGCGATCACGGGCACCACCAGCAGGCCGACGATCGTCACGAGCGACCCGGTGAGGGTGTCGAGCAGCCCGGCCAGTGCCGCCTGGAGCGCCTCGAGCGGACCGTCGAAGGACCCCGACTGGATGCCTTCGGCGATCTCTTCGAGCGAGCGGGGCAACACGATCCCGAGGCGGGCCTCGAGCAGATCGAGCAGATCCGCGACGGTGGTCTCGACGTAGCCCGGCAGCCGTGTCGCCACCTGGGCCAGCTCCTGCTGCATCCTCGGCAGGAGCACCACGAGCCCCAGCGCGAGCGCCACGCCCCCGAGACCGAGGAGCAGGAAGATCGCGAGCTCGCGCGAGACGCCGAGGTCCTCGAAGCGATCGATCACGGGATCGAGCAGGTACGCCAGCAACAGGGCGCCGAGCAGGGGGGTGAGAGCGCCCTTGAGCGCCCAGGCGCCGAGACTCAGGACGAGCAGGCTGGCGGCGAGGATGATGGCCAGACGCACGGCGCGCTCGATGAACTGGCGGTCGCTCGTCACTAGACCATCCGGATGCGCGGGTCGCTGGCGCGGGCCATGAGCTCGTCTCGGTCGCGGGCGTCGACGGGGTGGTGGGCGTAGCCGAAGGACAGCGCAACCGATGCGTCCTGCGGTTCTGCCCCGGGTTTGCGAATGCTCTCGGCGATGCGCCGCGCGAGCCGGGCGATCGGCTCGGCGTCGCCCGGGGCGACGTCCGGCAGGAGGAGCGCGAACCGCTCGTCGCCGAGGCGCGCGGCGACCTCGAAAGGCCGGAGATGCGCCCGGAGTGCGTCGGCCACCGCGCGGAGCGCACGAGTGCCCGGGACGTGCCCGGACGCATCGGAGTTCTCGACCCGGCACACCACCACGGCGAAGCTCCGTCCGCGCTCGTGCGAGCGTCCGATCTCCTCCGTGAGACGTCGCTGCCAGTAGGCCGCGGAGGGCAGCTCGGTCTCGGGGTCGAGCCCGGGGCTGCGAGCGAGCCAGGCCGCGGCCCGTGCGTGGGCCAGCGCGCGCTCGACGAGGCCCGCCAGCGCACCGAGCAGGCGCCGATCGCTCGGCGCGAAGTCGCGGGGGCCGAGGACGTCGCGCGGGAGGGGCGCGTACACTCCGATGCTCCCGATGCGCTCGCGTCCGCGCTCGAGGGGGGCGGCCATCCACGCCGAGAAGCCCGGTCCAGCGTCGGAGGCTCCGTCGTCGATCCCGGCGACCGGCTGGCCCCTCTCGATGGCCTCGCGGGCCACGGCCTGATCGAAACGGAACAGGGCCTCGCGCGCCCGGCCGTGGGCCGAGCTCGAGCAGGCCCGGATGGCGAAGGGTGCATCGGGATCGTCGCGTAGACGGATCACGACGTGTTCACAGTCGAAGAGCAGGCGCGCGCGGGCCGCGGCCTCACGGACGACCTCGCCGGGCTCGGACGAGCGGAGCAGTGGGAGCGCGAGCTCCGAGAGGCCCTCGGCCCGGAGCGCCTGGGTCTCGTGTCGCGCCGTCTCGCTCACGTCGGCCACGTCGACGGCCAGGCGCTCCGCGACACGTTCGAGGACGCCCCGCGGATCGTCGCCCAGCTGTGCGGTCTCGCCGAGCTGTACCGCGAGCAGCCCGACGATCCGGCCGCGCCCTTCGAGAGGCAACGAGGCCACCTCGAGCCGCCCGTCGGGGCCCACCAGGAAGCGGGCCCGTTCCGAGGCGAGCGCCCGGCCGTCCACCCCCTGGCCCCGGCGCAGGCTCGCGCCCCCCGGCCCGGCCCGTCCGAGCGAGGTGGCGGCGAGCTCGAGCCGCTCCCCCGGGCTCGGCACGACGTACAGCTGGGCGACCCCGCCGCCGAGTCGTTCGGCGAGTCGTTGGCAGACGCGGGTCCATCGAGCCAGAGGCGCCTCCCGCGTCGCGAGTGCCGACTCGAGCTCGTCCCTCGCCGCGGGCCCTGCGTCCACCGGATCGGGCGAGCCGGTGCGTCGGACCCGGGCCACGAGCGGCCCGGCGGCGTCTGCGAGCTCGCGCAGCCGGCGGAGCGGACCGGCCCCGAAGGCGCCGGCGTCGCGTCCGTGATGGACGTGCAGGGTGCCCTGCAGCCCACCGTCGTGATGCAGGGGAAGCGAGAGCGACGCGGCGATGGCACGTCGGCTCCGCTGGGGGCCGTCGTCCAGGGCGAACGCGTCGGGATCGGGCGGCCCCTCGATGCGCACCGGCTCGCCACGCTCCGCCACACGTCCTGCGATTCCGGCTCCGAGGGGCACCCGGATCTTGGGCCAGAGCTCGGGCTCGATTCCGATCGCGTGGCGCAGCTCCAGCTCGTCTCCCTCGGCATCGAGTACGAAGAGCGAGCCGCCCTCGGCGGCGCCGAGCTCGATCGCCAGCATCAACAGGGAGGCGAGACATTCCTCGGCCACGTCCAGCCAGGCGATCGCAGACACGGCCTGTCGCAGGAGCCGGAGCCGATGGATGGCGCCGAGCTCG
>CAYYUT010000506.1:0-3060 GCA_964474935.1 uncultured Spirochaetales bacterium | reverse complement strand
CGTCCGTTCAGGCCCGTCCAGCGGTGGACGTTGTAGGCCGCGACCTTGACGGTCTGCCCGAGCGGCACCGGATCGCCGGCGCCGGCGGGCGACCGCACGACGCACAGGTGCGGCCGGATCGGCTTGCGCTGCGCGTCCCGACGCACGCGGCGCTCCTGAGCCACCTGGCGGCGTCGCTCGCGCAACGCCGCCAGCCGACCCGTGCGGGCCGGCGGGTCGGGCTCGGGCGGACCGCTGGGATCGCGGTCACCACCGCTGGGAGGCTCGGAACGCGCCAATCCACGTCTCCTCGTGTTGCGCCTCGGCCGAGAGTAGCCCACGGGCCCAGGCGCTCGCGGGTGGGTCGGCCCCGATCAGGGGAGAAACCACCCGAAGCCGGTCGTTTCCCGGGCGCTTGCGGGCCCCGGCGCGGCCGAGGCCCAAGCGGGCGACCGAACGGGCCGATAGGCTCCTTCAATGGCTCGTCGATCGCGCAATCCGCTTGAGCCCCTCGAGAAGAGTCCCGCCGTGCGCGAGGCTGCGCGGGCCCTGGTCGAGACCGTCGCGGAGGAGGCGCGCCGACGCGCGCTCGAGCCCGAGCCCTATGCCCGGGCCCTGCGCGAGGTGGGACGTCGCCGCGGCCGCGACCTCTTCCTCCCCATCCTCCAGGCCGGGCCGGGACGCGGCGCCCGCGTCCGGCTCGCCGATGGCAGCGAGAAGCTCGACATGATCGGCGGGATCGGGGTCTACGGATTCGGGCACAGCGATCCCGATCTGCTCGAGACCGCCGCGGTGGCCGCGGCCGCCGACACCGTCTTCCAGGGGAATCTGGTGCCGGGGCCCGAGTACCTGCGCCTCTCCAAGCTCCTCACCCGCCAGGCCGGACGGCGCTTCCCGCACGCCTGGCTCTCGCTCTCGGGCGCCATGGCCAACGAGAATGCGCTGAAGGCGATCTACCAGAAGCACGCGCCCGCCGATCGGATCGTGGTGTTCGAGGGAGCCTTCTCGGGCCGCACGACCACCCTGGCCGAGCTGACCGACAAACCGGGCTTCCGTCAGGGCCTGCCCCTGCGCGGCAACGTGCTCCACGTCCCGTTCTACGACGACGAGGTCCACGGCTCGACCGAGCAGAGCCTCGCGGCGCTCGAGGCCCATCTGGCTCGCTACCCCGGCCAGGTCGCCGGCATGCTCTTCGAGCTGGTCCAGGGCGAGGGCGGGATCAATCCCGCGCCCCCCGAGTTCTTCCGGGCCCTGATGGCCCGTTGTCGCGAGGCCCGGGTCGCGGTCTGGGTGGACGAGGTCCAGACCTTCGGGCGCACCGGCGAGCTCTTCGCCTTCCAGACCTTCGGGCTCGAGGATCTCGTGGACGTGGTGACGGCGGGCAAGATGCTCCAGGGGAGCGCCGTGCTCTACAGCCGTCCCTACAACCCGAAGGCGGGTCTCGTGTCGGGCACCTACGCGGGATCGACCGCCGGGATGGCGGTGGCCGCGCGCATGCTCGAGCGCCTCGAGGAAGAGCAGTATCTGGGCCCCGAGGGCCGGATCGCGCTCCTCGGCCGGCGCATCGAGAAGCGCTTCGAGGCGCTTCGCAAGCGGCTTCCGGGCGCCGTGGGCGCCAGCGCCGGAATCGGTGCGATGCACGCCTTCGTCCCCTACGACGGCAGCGCCGAGGTGGCCGGGGCCGTGGTGCGCCGCGCCTTCGACGAGGGTCTGCTGGTGTTCGGCGCCGGAGCGAGCCCGAGCAAGGTGCGCCTGCTCCCGCCCGTGAACACCACCGACGAGGAGCTCGAAGCCGCCTTCGCGATCCTCGAGAAGAGCCTCATCCAGGTGGGTGAGGAGTTGGGGCTCGCGTGCTGATCCTGCGTCCCGCCGAGGCCCGCGACCTCGACGCGATCGGCACTCTCGCCGAACAGCTCGACACCCTGAACCTTCCGAGCGACGAGGCCTTCCTGCGCGAGCGCATCGCGCTCTCGGAGCGGTCGTTCGCCGGCGGGCTCGCCGACTGGCAGGAGGGCGTGTTCGTGTTCGCGCTCGAGGACGCGCGCGAACGGCGCTGCATCGGAACGGCGTCCATCTTCGCCAAGGTCGGGCGCGAGGAGGCGCCCTACTACTGGCTCGACGTCTCGACCGAGGAGCGTCGGAGCGCCGAGCTCGACCGACGCTTCGTGCACACCAAGCTCCAGCTCCGCTCGACGACCGACGGACCCACCGAGGTCGGCGCCCTGGTGCTCGACCCGGCCTATCGCCGACATCCCGAGAAATGCGGCAAGGCGCTCTCGGTGGTTCGCTTCGCCTACATCGCGAGCCATCCCGACCGCTTCGAGCGCGACGTGATCGCCGAGATGCTCTCGGTGTTCCATTCGCCCGGGCGCAACCGGCTGTGGGAGGCCTTCGGCGAACGCTTCACCGGACTCGACTACCGCGAGGCCGACCATCTCTCGGCCCGCAACCGACGCTTCATCGCCGATCTCTTCCCGCGCGATCCTGTGTACGCGACCCTCTTCCCCGAGGACGTGCAGGCCGTGATCGGTCAGGTGAACGCCACGGCCCGCCCGGCCGTACGGATCCTCGAGGCGCTGGGCTTCCACAAGCTCGGACAGGTGGACCCCTTCGACGGGGGGCCCTACTACGGTGCCGCGCGCAACGCGATCGGCTCGGTGCGCGAGCGGCGCGAGCTGGTGCTGCCGGCGGTGCCGCGCGAGGCCGACGGAGCCGACGGCCCCCTGGCCCTGCTCTCGGCCGAAGGCTCGCTCGGATTCCGTGCCACCGTGGTGCCGCTCGATCTCGAGGGATCCCCGTTCGTCCCGAAGGAGACCCGCGACGCACTCGGCGTCTCGGCCGGCGACGCCGTGACGGTGACTCCGCTCCCGTGACCGCCGAACCCGCCGCCCCGGACGGGGGCCTCGCGAACGACGGCTGGCGCGAGAGCCGCTCGCCCGCCGACCCCGACGACCGGATCGATCGCTTCCGCGTGGCGGATGCCGGGGCCGTTCGCGACCGCCTGGCGCGCGCGCGTCGGGCCTTCCCCGGCTGGCGAGACGCGGGGCTCGCCTGAGCATGTAAACCAGGCCTGCGGCGCGC
>CAYYUT010000505.1:0-3078 GCA_964474935.1 uncultured Spirochaetales bacterium | reverse complement strand
CGAACTGCTGCACGGCGGCCCGGCAGCGCGCCGCGTGGGGGGCGCCCACCACCACCGCCGGCCGGCCCGGGGCGTGGGCCGACCCGGCCGCCCCGAGCACGGTGAGGGCGAAGGCCAGGCCGACGCACCCGGAACGGGCGGGACCGCGCCTCACAGCGCGTCCTCGGGCCGGAACACGAAGGGCCACTCGCCCGGCGAGGGCGGCGCCGGGAGCGGGCTCGCTTTCTGGATGGCCCGGACCACCGAGTCGTCGAACCAGGGATTCCCGGAGCGGCGGGTGATCCGGGGTTCGCCGCGCACCTCGCCGGCGGCGCCGAGATCGACCGAGACGTGGGTCTCGAGGCGCTCGCGACCAAATCCGGGAGCCCGCACCCAGGCGCGGCGCACCGCGAGCCGCGCCTGGCGGATCCAGGCGGCCACCTCGGGAGCTACCGGGGAGCCGGAACGGCCGGCCAGCCCCGGAAGACCCGGTCGCTCGGCACGCTGGGGCTCGTGACGCACCTCGTCCCGCTCGGCACGCAGCTGGGCAAGGACGTCCTCGTAGGCCGGCGCCTCCGGGACGGGCTCCGGGGCGGGCGCCGGCGGATCCGGGGCCCTGGCCTCCGGCTCGGGCGGGGCCTTCGGCTCGGGCGCCCGCCGGGGCGCCTCCGGTAGCACTGTCTGGGGCGGCCGGGGGGGCGGGGGCTGCGCCGCCCGCGGCGGCGCGGCGGGCTCTGGGGCCGGGGCCGAGGGAACGGGGCTCGCGGGGGCCGAGGCCAGCAGATCGACGGTCACCACGCCCGGAAGCTCTGGACGCGACGCGGGGAACGGCCCGATCACGAGCAGCGCACCGAGGGCGAGGTGGAGCGCGAACGAAGCGAGCACGGCCCAGCGAGCCGCACGTCCTCGTCCTGCATCGACCGCAAGGGCATCGTCCAGGACCTCGGGCTGCGCCTGTGACACCGGGGGATCAGCCCTCGGGCTCCGTCACCAGCCCGAGCTTCGTGGCGCCGGCCAGACGCGCAGCCGCCATCGCCTGGGCCACCACGCCATAGGTTGCCTCGGCATCGGCCCGCAGGAAGAGCTCCCGCTCGGCCAGCCCCTCGAAGATCGCCTCGAGCTTCGCCTGGAGCTCGCCGATCGGCACCTCGGCAGGTCCGACGTAGGTGGATCCATCCTTCTTCACGGTGAGGACCAGGGGCTCGTCCTGGAGCCGGATCGGTTGGGTGGTGGTGTCGGGCAGATCCACGTCGATCCCGTGCTGCATGAGCGGCGCCGTCACCATGAAGATCACGAGCAGCACGAGCATCACGTCCACGAAGGGCGTGACGTTGATCTCCGAGAGCGGCCGACCGGGGCCTCCGGTGCGCGCGGCCGGCACGTCAGGCGCCCGCCGCTTCGGCGGTGCCCGCGACACCCTCTGCTTCGAGGTCCTCCTGGAACTCGGCCGTGAAGAGGTCGCTCGCGACGCTCACCCGACGGAGTTCGCCGACGAAGTGGTTGTACGCGATGGTCGCGGGGATCGCCGCGAACAGACCGACGCCGGTGGCGATGAGCGCCTCGGCGATGCCCGGAGCCACCACGGCGAGGCTCGCACTCCCGCTCGCACCGATCCCCGTGAAGGCGTTGATGATCCCGACGACGGTGCCGAAGAGGCCGATGAACGGAGTCGCGCTCCCCGTCGTCGCGAGGAAGGAGAGGCCCCGTTCGAGGCGCAGCCCTTCGCGCGAGGCGGTCCAATCGATGTGGCGGCGCAGCGCGCGCAGCTGCGTCTCGCCGAGGCGTGTCGCGCGGCGCCCGCCGAGGTATTTCGCGATCCGATTCCGCTCGGCGTAACCCTCGAGGAAGATCGAGGAGAGCGGGCTCGACCCCAGATCGCGCGCGGCCTCGTAGGCGGCCTCCATCGAGCCTTCGTGATAGACCTCAAGGAAAGCCTCGCTATCTTGCTCGGCGCGGCGCAGATCACGCCACTTGTACGCGATGATCGCCCAGGAAACGAGCGAGAAGCCCAGAAGCACGATCAACACGAGCTTCACGACCAAGCCGGCCTGAAGGACCAGGTCGAAGAGGTCGAGGCTCGCGAGAGGGCCCCACCATCCCGCCGCGACGACGAACAGCCTCATACCTCTCTCGTTCGTTGGAGCGCTCGAAGCTAATGGACGCCCTCGTGCGGGGCAACCAGCACCGCTGCGGGCGATCAGCGGCTCACAGAACCGAATGGACGCGTCGATGGTGCGGGGCGAGCCCTACCGAAGCGGCGACGGCCGAACACGAGGAGACCCGATGAAGATCTCGGTGGAAACCAAGGAGCCCCAGGCCACGGCGGCCGATCTGCTGGTGGTGCTCGTGCCAGAGCTTCCTGCGCGGCGCTGGCACTTCCCCGGGAAGGTCGCCGCCCTCGACCGGGCGCTCGACGGTCGGCTCGCCGCCGCGGTCGCTTCGGGCGACTTCCGCGGACGCTCCGGCCAGACCCATGTGGTCTATCCCGAGGGCCAGGTGACCGCCAAGCGGGTGCTCATGCTCGGCATCGGCGAGGAGTCGAAGCTCGACACGGAGGCCCTCCGCAAAGCGGGTGGGCAGGCGGCGAGCAATGCCCGCATGCGGAGTGCGCGCAAGCTTGCCGTGCTGCAGCCGGCGTCGAAGCGGATCCGGGTGGGTGCGTCGGCGCAGGCCATCGTCGAGGGGATCGTGCTCTCCGACTACCGCTTCCATTCCTATCGGGGGAAGCGCAAGGACGACCGTCCGGAGCTCGCATCGGCGACCCTGGTGCTCGAGCGGAGCGGAGACCGGAGCGCCGCGAGCGAAGGAGCGAAGGCAGGAGAGATCATCGCGACGTCACAGAACCTGGCCCGCGATCTGTCGAACGAGCCCCCGAACGAGCTGCCTCCCGAGGCGCTGGCACGCGCCGCCCAGCGCATGTCGAAGGAGTGCTCGGTGCGTTGCAAGGTGTTCGGGGTGGCCGAGCTCCGCAAGCGCAAGATGGGCGGCATCCTGGCGGTGGGCGGAGGCAGCACGCACACCCCTCGGCTGATCGTGATGGAATACGCGCCGCGCGCCGCGGGGCGCGGCGCGAAGAAGACCGCGCGATCGCAGGGCGCC
>CAYYUT010000504.1:0-3083 GCA_964474935.1 uncultured Spirochaetales bacterium | reverse complement strand
GTGCGCGGCGGCCGTGAAGGGCGACGGGCGGGATCTCCGCACCCTGCTGCTCACCAACGACCTGATCGACGGGCCCCGTTACGATCGCGCGCTCGAGCAGGCCGGGCAGCAGGGCTGCTCGATCCAGGACGTGCTCGCCGGGCTGGGCGACGCCTTCCCCATGGCTCGGCTCGAGGAGATCTGTCAGCAGGCCCTCGAGACCGCCGTCCTCCAGATGTTCGAGTGGACGCAGGGCGAGTTCAGCTTCGCGGTCGGCGACGACGCCGATGCACTGGCGGCCCCGGAGACGATCCGTCTCCTGCCCGGCGTCAATGCCCAGTTCCTCGCCATGGAGGGGACGCGCCGATCCGATGAGGAGTCCCGCTTCGGTGGGCCCGCTCCGGCCGACGCGGTCCCCTGCGAGCCTCCGACCGGGACCGCCGCCTTCGATCCGATCAGCTTCGCCGACGTGGCCGACGAGCTGGCCCACACCGCGGGGGGCTCGGGCGATGCGGCCGAGACACCAGACGGCGAGCCGCTGGAGGCCGTGATCGAGCCCGAGCCCATCCACGCTTCCCCAACCGACGCTTCCTCCAGCCACGCCTCCGACCGGGTGCCCGCGCCGGGGGGGGCGACCGCGGGAGAGGCGACCGCCGCGGAGGGGTCCGGGGGGGACCCCGTCCCCGTCCTCTCGGAAGACGAACGCCGCACCCCGATCGTCGTGGTCGATCCGCATCTCGAGAGCCTGGAGTGGGTTCGCGATGCCCTCGCCGAGGGCTTCTCGCGGGTCCACGTGTTCCAGCGGCCCGAGCTCGGTGTGCAACGGATCCGGCAGTATCTGGCGCGCGCCGACACCCCCGCCGTGCTGGTCGCGCACGACGTCGGCAGCGAGCCTCTCACGGGCGCTCGCGACGCGGGGGAGCTCGTGGCGCGGCTCCGGGGGTTGTCTCCTCGCATCCGCCTCGCCCTGCTGGTGCCCCCGGACGTCCAACCTCCGGCCTGCGCGGTCCACGGCGTCCTGCGCAAGCCGGGCGCGGCCTGGTTCGCCGCGGGTGTGGCGAGCGAGCGTCGCGAGGCGCTCCGCAGCGCCCTCCTGCCCGCGCTCGGGCGGGTGCTGGTCGAGGGCGCGGGGCGCGCCGTGGGCCCGGGGCCGGCGGACGACCCGATGCAACGCCTGCGCGAGGCCAGTGCGCGTCTCTCCGATCCGACCTCGGGCGCCGACGTGCTCTCCCTGGTGCTCGATTTCGCCCAGCGGAGCTTCTCGCGGGTGGCGCTCTTCGGTTTGAACGACGGCGAGGCACGGGGCATCGCGGGCCTCGGGCTGAACGAGGCCGGCGGGCCATCGGACTCCGAGCTGCGGGCCTTGACCGTCCGGGTGGACGAGTCGTCCTGGCTGCGCAGCCTCGTCGCCACGCGGGCGCCCGTCCGCGGAGCACCCGAGGACCCCGGCGATCGGACACTCGTCGCCCGGCTCGGGGAGGTCCTGCCCCGCGAGGCCTATCTCGCCCCGATCCTCTCGGGTGAGCGGGTCGCCGCGTTCATCTACGCCGACCAGCTTCCCCAGAGCGTCCCGGTCGGCGATACCCGCGATCTCGAGGTCGTGCTGCATCAAGCCGGCCTCGCCCTCGATCGCGCCGTGCTGGAGAGGGCCCTGGCAGAGTCTTCCGGAGATCCGGGGAGCGGCCGCTGACCCCAGAGGCCCGGGCGCGACCCGTCCCACCCGGGACCGGATCCGTTGCTCAAGCGGGTCCCGGGCGCGCCGATAAGCACACTGACGATTTCCCGAACGTTTCCGCGGAGGAGCGGTCCCATGCAGCACATCCTCATCGTCGAGGATTCCGAGACCATGCGCGCGCTGCTCGCCGCGACGCTCGAGGAGCTCGGTGAGCCCGTGAAGATCACCGAGGCTGCGAGCGGTTTCGAAGCGTTGCGTTGTCTGCCGCGCGAATCCTTCGATCTGATCCTCACCGACATCTACATGCCCGACATCAACGGGCTCGAGCTGGTGTCGTTCGTGAACCAGAACGAGGCCTACAAGAAGATCCCGCTGGTGATCATCTCGACCGAGGGGAGCGAGCGCGATCGCGACAAGGGACTCGCGCTCGGCGCCGACGCGTATCTGGTGAAGCCCTTCGACCCCGACGAGCTCAAGCGCGTGGCCCAGGAGCTGCTCGCGCGTGGGAGCGACTGACGTGCCCGACGGCTCGGGCTCCAGGGGCAACGACAAGGCTCGCCGCGAGTTCCTCTCGGAGGCGGAGGACGTCGTCGAGAGCCTGCGCGACGGCCTGGCCCGGCTCGAGGACGAGCGTGCCGAGCGCGAGGAAGTCGATCCCGATCTCGTGAACGAGATGTTCCGGGCGGCCCACTCGCTGAAGGGGCTCGCCGGGATGTTCGGCGAAGACGCCATCGGCGCGCTGGCGCATCGCCTCGAGGACCTGCTCGACGGGCTGCGGCTCGGTCGTGTCTCGCTCGACGACGCCGTGATCGGTGTGCTGCGCGACGCGGTGGTCGAATTCACAACGGCGCTCTCGGCCATCGGCTCCGCACCGGGAGACGAGGCCCCCAGCGCCTCGACCACGGACGTGGGCGCGCGGCTCGATGCCCTGGCCCAGGGCGATGCACACGGGGGCGACGTCGACCTCGATCGGCTTCGCATCGACCCGACCCTGTTGCGCGCCCTCACCGAGTACGAAGAGCACCGGCTGCGTGAGAACATGCGCCGGGGTCGGACGATCCTGCTCGTGGAGGCGACCTTCGAGATCCTCTCCTTCGACGAAGGCTTGAGCGAGCTCGGCCGCGAGGTTCGGGAGGTGGCCGAGCTGATCTCGACGCTCCCGTCGCCCGGCGACGCGCCCGAATCCCAGATCCGCTTCGCGCTCCTCGTGGCGACGGACATGGACGCAGCGGTCCTCCGCCGTCGCTTCGACTCCCCGTTCGTCGCGGTGACGGAGGTGCTGTCGTCGGGTCCGGCCAGCGACCGCAGCGTCGCCCCGGTGTCGGCCGGTGGGCCCACCGAGACCGAGCGGGCGGGCGCCGCGGGCCCGACACCGGACCCCGCCGCCGCAGGCCGCGGCAAGGCCGCGACCGGGCCCGTCGAGCCAGCC
>CAYYUT010000503.1:0-3094 GCA_964474935.1 uncultured Spirochaetales bacterium | reverse complement strand
GCCTGATAGTGCTCGCTCCGCTCGCTTTGACGGAAGGGGCCCTCGTCCCAGCCGATCCCGAGCCACTCGAGGCCTTCGAGCACCGCCGCCTCCGACTCCGCGGTCGAACGCTCCCGGTCGGTGTCCTCGAGACGGAGGATCAGGCGGCCGCCCTCCCGGTGCGCGAATGCCCAGTTGAAGAGCGCGGTTCGGGCGCTCCCCAGGTGCAGGAAGCCGGTCGGACTCGGGGCGAAGCGGGTCCGGACGGTCTTGGGCGAGTCGACGTCGGCATCCATGGGCGCCCCAGTCTAGCCGCCCCGATCGGCCGCGGGCCTCGCCGGGCCGGGATGGCTCGTGGGTGGCCGGCGCGACATGGCAGCGGCCGGGGGGCTCTGCTATCGCACGCCCCGTGGGTGGCCCTGGCCGAAACGCCCGCAACCCCAGGCCCGCACCCGCAGGCCGGCACCCGCTGGGCTGCGCGCCAGGCCCACGCGCCGGCACCGAGGAGGCCGCAGCCGATGCCCACGCGGATGCGACCGCGGTGGCCGCCGGTCTGCGACGACCGGACCGCGACGACCGGGCTGCGACGACCGGGCTCGGATCATCGGGCTCGGATCATCGGGCTCGATGTCCGGCAGTCGATGCGGCGGCCGGGCTGGCCTGTCCCCGACTCGGTCGTGACTCCCACCAACGTGGGATGGAGCGCAGAGTCGGGAGCTCGCGGGTGGGTCCCGGGGGCGGGGCGCGATGGACACGACCCGGCTCCGACGACCCAGCAGCGGGGCTCCGGGGTGCCACCGGGTCCGATGGAAGCAACGGATTCATGCAGCTCCACGTCGATCGCCTCAAGGACACCCCCTCGGGCTTCCAGTTCGAGCCCGACCCGGGTTGGTGGGAGGAGGCCCAGGCCGTGATGCCCGAGCTCACACCGCCGGTCCCCGAGCCCATTCGGATCGAGGGCGAGGCCTATCGGATGGGCGAGGACGTCTACCTGGAGGGGCGACTCACCGGGCAGGTCGAGCTCGGGTGCGGACGCTGCCTCGAGCGCTACTGTCACGTGCTCTCGGAGCCCTTCCGGCTGGTCCTCGAGCCGGTCGGAGACCGGGTTCCGGCCGAGCCCCAGATGGCGGAGGCGCTGGCCCGGAGCGGAGTGGGGCTGTCCGACGAGCTCGAGGCCGGCTGGTTCCGAGGGCCGGTCCTGGATCTCGGCGCCTACTTCCGGGAGGTGGTGGCGCTGGCGCTCCCCTTCCAGCCGTTGTGCAGGGAGGCGTGCAAGGGACTTTGCCCGCGCTGCGGGGCCGACCGGAACCGGACGGCTTGTGGTTGCGCGGAAACACGACCGCACTCGCCCTTCGCAGCGCTCGAGGTGCTGCGAGGCGGGCGGCGGAACGAGTCAGATCAGGGAGACCCCGATGGCGGTACCTAAGCGCCGGACCTCGAAGAGCAAGCGCGACAAGCGACGCGCGCACGATGCGCTCGCGCTGCCCGCGCGCGCTAAGTGCCCGCAGTGTGGGGCGACGAAGCTGCCGCACCACGTGTGTTGGAGCTGCGGCTTCTACCGCGATCGCACGGTCGTCGAGACCGACGAGTTCTAGCCACCTTGTGGGCGCTCCTGTTCCCGGGCCAGGGGGCCCAGCGGGCTGGGATGGGGAGCGACCTGCCCGCGGCCTCGACGGCCGCGCGCGACGTGTTCGCGCAGGTCGACCGTGCGCTGGGAGGACCCGACTGGGACGCCGCCGCATCGCGTCGCAGTCTCTCGCAGCTCTGCTTCGAGTCGACGCCCGATGAACTGGCCCGCACCGAGATCCAGCAACCGGCCATTCTCGCGACCAGCCTCGCCCTGCTCGCGGCACTCGAGGAGCGTGCGGGCATCCCCCTGCGCCCCGCTTACGTGGCCGGCCACAGCCTCGGAGAGTACACTGCCCTCGTCGCGAGCGGGTCGCTCGGCATCGAGGACGCGGTCCGGCTCGTGCATGCCCGCGGCCGCTGTATGCAGGAGGCGGTGCCGATCGGAGAGGGTGCGATGGCAGCGGTGCTCGGTGCACCGCGAGAGGTGATCGAGCGGGTCTGCCGCGAAGCTGGCGAGGAGACCGCCGAGGTCGTGACCCCGGCGAACTACAACGAACCCCGCCAGACCGTGATCGCCGGAACCGTCGGCGCCGTGGCACGGGCAGGAGAGAAGGCGAGGCAGTCGGGGGCGCGGCGGGTCGTGCCACTGCGGGTGTCGGCGCCCTTCCACTGTGAGCTGATGCAACCGGCGGCCGAGAAGTTGAGGGCCGAACTCGACGCCACCCGGTTCGACGATCCGAGGGCCCCGGTGGTGACGAACGTGACGGCGAGGCCGAACGCGAGAGGGGAGCGGGTCGCCGACCTGCTGCACCAGCAGATGACGGCGCCCGTGAGGTTCGTGGAGATGATCGAGCACCTCGTCGAGCGGGGCGTGCGACGCGTGCTCGAAGTCGGACCGGGTCGGGTCCTCGGGGGGCTCGTCGCGAGGATCGCACCGGGGCTGGAGCGCTTCTCGCTGACGGACGCCGACGGGCTCGACGATGCCGCCCGTTTCGTCGCCGAACCGGCCGTGTCCGGTTCGCGCGAGGGGGAGTCGTGATGGGGGTCGAGGACCGGATCAAGGGAATCATCGTCGAGCAGCTCGGGATCGCCACCGAAGAGGTCTCGATGGAGGCGTCGTTCATCGACGACCTCGGGGCCGATTCGCTCGACATCGTCGAACTCGTGATGGCCATGGAGGAAGAGTTCGACATCGAGATCCCCGACGAGGAGGCCGAGAAGATCCAGACCATCGGAGACGCCGTCAGCTATCTGAAGGAGCAGGTGGCCGACTAGCCAGCGCGCAGCCACAGGAGACACGATTGAACCCGAGATCCCAACACGCCATCGCTTCGTCGCACCCCGAATCCACGGTTTCCGCCGGCCGCCAGATGGGTGTGGCCGAGGTCGACCCCGAGATCGCCCGACTGCTGCGCGAAGAGGCGCGACGCCAGGCCCTCACGATCGAGCTGATCGCGTCCGAGAACTTCGTGTCGGAGGCGGTGCTCGAAGCGACCGGCAGCGTGCTCACGAACAAGTACGCCGAGGGCTATCCCGGCCGGCGCTA
>CAYYUT010000502.1:0-3100 GCA_964474935.1 uncultured Spirochaetales bacterium | reverse complement strand
GGCGCAGCCGCAGAAGCGATGCCGGGGTGCAGACCTCCTTCAGCTTCACGTACCCCTCGCTCCGGAAGCTCTCGATGGCCTCCTGCGACAGCGGGTAGGGGGCGTCGAGTTCGGCTTCGAGCTCCGGCAGCCACGGCAGGGGAAGCTCGGGCAGGGGGGGCGCCTGGATGCGCGGACTCGCCGTGTCCCCGTCGTCCTGGGCGAGGCAGAGATACCAATCCCACCACTGCTCGTTGCTCGCCGCCCACTTCTCGTCGATCCCGTCGCTCGCGGCGTTGGCTTCGTGCAGGAACGAGGAGGTGCGGGGCCGTTCGGCTTCGGTCATGCGATGCCCCCGCGACTGCGACGATGCAGGACGGCGAAGAGCATGCCCACGAGGGAGGTAATGGCCAACGAACCGAAGAGTGCCCGGTAGCCCGCCGCGCCGGGCAGCGCATCGAGCAGCACGCCCCATAGGAAGGGTGTCAGGATGTCCGGGGTGTAGCCGAGCAGCGCGACGACGCCCACGGCCGTACCCGTGAGATGCGTCGGGAGGCCTCCTTCCTCGAGGAGCGCGTAGTACACGCCCCGCAGCGCGAACGCAGCGGCAGCCACCGTCGCGGCCTGCACGTAGAGAAGCGCCAGGCCACCGACCGCTGGACTCAGGAGGGACAAGCTGGTGAAGGCCACGACGAGCACTCCGAAGCTCAGCACGATGACGCTTCGTGAACTCGCGCGGTCGGCGGAGAGCCCCGCGACGACGGGGACGATGGCTCGCAGCCAGCCGCTCGCGACGCTCACCGCGGCACCGCCTGCCGCGCTCTGACCGTGGGCCGTCGAGGCGAAGCCTGCAAAATAGAAGGTCCCGTAGTACGCCGTGTAGGCGCAGAAGATCACCCCACCCAGCATCCATACGTTGGGTCGTGTCAGCACCTCTCGCAACTTCGCGCCCGTGGTCGCCCGCACGCGGGCCGGCTCTGGTCCAGTACCGCCCGGCACCGCGAACCAGGTCGCGACGGCCCCGATCAGACACGCGGCGGTGTAGAGTGCGATGACTGCGCGCAGACCGGAGGCACCTCCGCCGAGGGCAGCGAAGAGCTGGAGACCCACGGATGCGGCCATCGCGGCCACCAGACCGCGGCCGCCGTCGAGCAGGCCGAAGGCGCGACCCTGGGCCGACTCGCCCCCCCAGGCCCGGGTCGCCTTGATGAGCGCTGCCCAGAACGTGAGGACCGTGGAGAAGGCCCAGAGGGCGAAGAGCGCGTAGAGTGCGACGGGCGACGACGGGAAGCTCGCCAGGATGCCACCGCCGACGGCGGTGAGCGCGAGCGAGAGGGGCAGCAGGATCCGGGGTGAGACCCGATCCGCCAGCCAGCCGCCCACCATGTAGGCGCCGAGGCAGAAGACGCCGAAGACGCTGTAGATCGCACCCAGCGCCGCCTCGTCGGGCAGCTGGAGCACCTCGATGAGGGTTCCACGGTAGTCCCGCCGCAGGGTGTACGGCAGCAGGTAGATGCTCTCACCGGCCCAGACGAAGGCCGAGAGCGCGAAGACACGGCTGTGGCGATGCACGGGATCGAGGTGCTACCGCACCCATGACGGAGCCCGCCACTCCTTCGGCGGGCCGTCGCGACGATTCCAGTTCCGATTGCGATCTCGGGAGGCTCCCCATGAGGCGCGAGATCCGCGCCGTTCGTTTGCACCGTTTCGGCCAGGCTCCGCAGATCGACGAGATCGGCGCACCCGCTCGGCCCGTCGGCGATGAGGTCCTCGTCGACGTCTCGGCGTTCGGGGTCGGGGCGTGGGATCTCTCCGTGGCGGAGGGCAGGCTCACCCGATTCCTTCCGAGCGATGGCCTTCCCCTCACGCTCGGCGCGCAGCTCTGCGGACGGGTTCGCGAGATCGGCGCCGAGGTCGAGGGTCTCTCGGTGGGCGAGCGGGTGATGGCCAACCCCGGAATCGTCGGGGCCTGGGCCGAGCGCGTCCTGCTTCGCGCGTCCGATTGTGGTCGGGCGCCCCGCACGGTCGGCGACGCGGAGGCGGCGGCGATCCCGGTCCGCGCACTCACCGCCTGGCAGGCGCTCGACCTGCTCGAACTTCCAGAGGGATCGACCCTCCTGGTGGTGGGCGCGGGCGGGGCGGTCGGGCGCGCGGCCGTCGAGATGGCGCACGGGCGCGGCTTGCAGGTGATGGCGATCGCTGGAGCCGGCGCCCCGGAGACGCTCGAGCGCCTCGGCGCCAGCCTCGTCCTCGACCATCGCACCGCCTGGGGACGTCGGCTGGAACCCGCCGCGCTTCGAGGCGTCGACGGGGTGTTGGACCTCGTCGGTGGCGAGTCCCTGTCCCGTGCGCTCGAGTTCGTCCGCGGCGGGGGGCGGGTCGTCACGACCATCTCGGGAGCCGACCGCACCGCTTCACCGTCAGGCGTCGCCATCCGATTCCTCCCGATGAGGAGCACCACGGGGGCTCTCGATGCGATCGCCGATCTGGTGGAACGAGGCGGGCTCGCCACGCCGATCGAGCGAACCTTCCCGTTCGCGCAGGCTCCCGCGGCTCTCGAGGCGATGCGCTCGCGCCCCCGTCCTCCCGGCGATCTGGTGCTGCTGTCCTGAGCCGGCGTCGGGCTCGATCGGCCGGGGTCCCCAGGTGTCTGGCGCCGATCTCTCGGAGCCGGCCAACGGGGGCCGGCCGTGCCGGGAACGACGCATCGCGGTTCCCGTGGCCCGGGCCGCGGCGGCCGGTTCGACTGTGCGAAGATCGGCGCAGCGGCGACCCGATGCGCGGCGTGGCGACGCGCCGTAGCATGGATGCGGCCGGTGGGACGGGCCGAGCCGTATTCCGACGGGGCTGCATGGGCGGCCGACCCGGCGATCGCCGCGTGCGGTGGCGGGGCGCGGGAGCCAGCCGGGCCCGGCGGATCGAACGGCCCTGCGGCATCCGGTCGAACAGGTGGAGCGGGCGGATCGGGTCGCCCCGATGGATCGGTGAGGAGAGCGCTCATGAACATCCGACAGGCCATGGCACTCGAGGCTATCCAGAACTACACGGCGGGGCTCGTGCTCCTCGTGGGCACGCACGTCTTCAAGGGGCGTGTGAAGGTCAACCTCGAGCGCACGCTGCC
>CAYYUT010000501.1:0-3102 GCA_964474935.1 uncultured Spirochaetales bacterium | reverse complement strand
CCCGCCCCTTGCTCGCGCTCTCGCGCAGCCCGTCGAGCTCGCTGCGGAAGCCGCTCCGGACGTACCCGACCTCGAGCGCGCCCCGCGAGCCGCGCGGCACGGCCGGCGGATCGTCGACGATCGCGGCGCGAAGCAGCTTCGCGGCATCGGGCACGGCGCGCGGCTGCGGCAGGCTCGGAGGTCGCGCCGTCTCAGCCCCGGGGAGCTCGCCGTCCCCGACGGCGTCGACCGCCTCCGCCACCGCGGGCAGGGCCTCCAGCGAGGCGCGCAAGGCCGCCGCATCGCGGGGGGCGGCGTTCGGGTGGCCGAGCTTGGTGAGCAGCCGCTCGGCGTCGCGGACGGGCGCCAGCGCGGCCCGGATGCGACCGCGAAGCCGGTCGCGCTCGAACAGGAAGGCCACCGCGTCCTGCCGGTGGGCGATCGATTCCGGATCGATCAGGGGATAGGCCAGCCAGCGGGCCAGGCGGCGGGCGCCGAGGGGCGTGGTCGTCTCGTCCAGGCGGTCGATCAGCGTGGCCCTCCGGGAGCCGTCCTCCTGGCTCTGGAAGAGCTCGAGATGCCGCCGGGTGGCCGCGTCGAGCACCATGGCGTCCCGCAGGCCGTAGCGACGCAGTCGGCGTGTGTGGCGCAACGCGAAGGGCTGGTGGCGCGCGAGGTAGCGGGCCAGATGCTCGGCGGCACGGAGCCCCGCATCGGGCCGCGCGCCGGCGAGGCCCTCGATCGCCTCGAGCCCGGGGAGCGAGGCACTCGATCGCTCGCCCTCGTCGTCCCGGGTCAGGCTCGCGGCGGGGAGCCGCTCCTCCAGCCAGGCCGCGAGACCCTCGGCGATCGCCGTGGTGGTCACCAGCTCGCGGGGCGCCACCCGCTCGAGCTCATCGAGTGCCGCGGACGGCAACCCCTCGCAGGCCGCGTCCGCAGGGGCGCTGGTGGCACGGAAGTCTCCGGTCGAGCCATCCAGGATCGCGATCCCCGCGGTCCCGTCGGAGTCGCGGCAGACGGCGGCAATCGACACGACGCTCGCGCCGTCGAGGCCTTCCGGATCGCCCACGAGGCCGGGCGTGCGCACCTCGATCACCTCGCGCCGCACCAGCTTCCGGCCCCCGGTCGCCTTGGGGTCCTCGACCTGCTCGCAGATGGCCACCCGCAGACCGCGCTCGACCAGCCGCCGCACGTACTGATCGGCGCTGTGCACGGGCACGCCGCACATCGGCACCGGGTCGGCCTTCCCCTTGTCGCGCGAGGTCAGCGCGATGTCGAGGATCGGCGCCGCCCGCTCCGCATCGTCCAGGAACATCTCGTAGAAATCGCCCATCCGATAGAAGACGATCGCGTCGGGGTGCTGCGCCTTGATCCCGAGGAACTGGCGCATCATCGGAGTCTCGAGCGCCGAGCGACTCAATCGAGAACCTCGCGACGACGCAGCAGCCCCAGGCGGTCGAGGGTGTCGAGCAGCTCCGCGTGGCTCTTGAGCGCGTCGGCGTCGCGGCCTCCCGCAGCCAGGAGCTGCCCGACGGCCGCATGGGCCGCGAGCGTGTCGCGGTCCGCCTCCACGGCCCGCCGGGCGGCGGCCACCGCCTCGTCCGTCTCTCCCCGGGCCGCCTTGGCATGCGCCAGGGCCAGGTGCGCCCACGGATCGTCGGGCCGCGCCTCGATCAACCCCTCGAGCCACTGCTCGAACTCCACCGGCTTCCCGGCGGCAGCGAAGGTCGCCTCGAGGCGGGGGTAGACCTCCGGCCCCGCCTGCCGGTCGAGCTCCGCCACCTTCTTCCAGGCGTCGAGCGCCGCACGAGACTTGCCCCGTTCGGCTTCGATCGTGCCGAGCAGCTGCCAGCCGGCCACCCGGTCGGGCGCGCGGCGGAGCGCGCGTCGGGTGGCTTTGAGCGCTTCGGACGTGCGTCCCTCCGCCAGTGCGGTTCCGGCTTTCTCGAGATGCAGGTCGGCCTCCGCCGGACCGAAGTCGCGTCCCTCGACCCGCGCGAGGCGCTTCTCGATCTCGAGGGCCCGATCGAAGTCACGCACCTGGCGTGCCAGCGCGGAGAGCCCACGGAGCGCCCCGAGGTGACGGGGGTCGCGCGCCACCACCTCTTCGTACGAGGCGATCGCCCGCCGCAAGAAACCCCCGCGACGAAAGTCGCTGGCCAGCTCGGCGAGCGCTTCGAGGCGCTGGCTGTCGTCGAGCTCGGGACGGAGCAGCAGATTCTGGTGGATTCGGATGGCGCGTCCGGTCTCGCCCCGGGTCCGGTAGAAGCGACCCAGGGCGAAGTGGGTGTCCAGATCGTCGGGATCGAGCCGGGCCGCGGCCGCGAGGAGCTCGCCCACCCGATCGCGTTCCTGCTCGAGACTCGCGTAAAGCGCCCGACGCAGCGCCTGGTCGGCGTCCGCAGGCCCGCGACGCCCGCGGAATGGGCGGCTCCACCACGCCATCCGGATCAGGCTCCCTGCCCCGCCGAGCCTCCGCCGTCTGTCCGGGCCTCCCCGAGCCCGGCCACCGAGGCGTCGGACCCCACCAACGGAAGGTTGCGGAGCTCGTGGAGCTCGGCCTCGAGCGTTCGCACCCGACGCCGATAGCGACGCGCGATCAGGCTCTTCTTGGCGAGCTCGTAGGAAGTGAGGGCCAACGCGATCAGCGCACCGGCAGCGAAGCAGGCGACCAGCAGCACCCAGAGCTGTACCTCGGTGGTGGTGCCTAGCAGGTAGTCGATGCTGGTGGGCTCGGCGTTCAGCACCGCGAAGCGTGCGCACACGAACACGATCCCGATGAAGATCGCCCCGATCACCAGCCAGAGGAGCAGCCGCATCCGATCGCGGCCTACGAGGAGGCCGACCCCGCGTCTTCGTCGGCGGCGCGGCGGTCCACCATCTCCTTCAGCTCCTTGCCCACCTTGAAGAAGGGCGTGCGTTTGGCGGGAATGTGTACCTCTTCACCGGTCTTCGGGTTCCGACCCTCGCGGGCCTCGCGCACCTTCACCTGGAAGCTCCCGAAGCCCCGGATCTCGATTCGTTCCCCCGTCTTGAGCGCATCCGTCATCGAGTCGAAGATCGTGTTGACCACGACTTCCGTGTCCTTCTTCGAGATGTGCGGCGTGCGCTCCGCCACCCTCT
>CAYYUT010000500.1:0-3108 GCA_964474935.1 uncultured Spirochaetales bacterium | reverse complement strand
CCTTCTTGGCCATGGCGGTCTACTCCGTTCCTGCATCCGGCACCGGGTCGCCACTCTTCGCGAACACCCGCGCACGCGTTCCATCGCTCATTTCGACCCGGACCCGGCTCGGCCGATTGGTGCCCGGATCGACGAGCATGACGTTCGAGGCGTCGATGAAGCCCTCGTGCTCGACGATGCCACCCGTCTTCGACACGCTGCGGCCCGGCTTGAGGTGGCGCTTCTGGAGGCGCACCTTCTCGACGCGCACGCGGCGACGCACCGGGTCGACGGCGAGCACGCGACCCTGCTTGCCGCGGTCGCTGCCCGTCACCACCTGGACGAGGTCTCCCTTGCGGATCTGGAATGCCATGGGTTGCGTCCTGCCCTGGTGTTGGCCCCGTTCGCCAATGATCGATCGCCCGGGGCCGACGGCGCCAGCCGCTGGCCTGGCGCTGGGGGCCTGGAACCGGTGGCCCGGGACCGATGACAGGCACCCGCTGGCCCGAGAGATCGAGAGCCGTCGCGCCCCACCGCGCGAGGGCCCCTAGGTGTGCGATACGCCGACCGATTCGTCAAGCCCCAACCCGCCGGTCGCGCGCGGCTCACCACCTGCCCGGCCCGCCGCCTGCCCGGCCCGCCAGGAGGGGGCGAGATCCCCAGACGCGGGCCCGCGCCAGGGTCCTGCCCCGCCCGGTCCGCCTCCGCCGCCTCTCCTCCCCCGAGGGGACAGCCCACGCTCCGTCGGAGTCGGCTGTTAACTTCCCGCGCGAAGGAAGGGGGTTCCGTGAGAATCGTGGCGATCCTGGCCGCCGTCGTCGTCCTCGTGAGCACGGCGACCTGTGCGCTCCTCCCCGAGGAGTACGCGGTCAACGCACCCCTCCGACAGATGCTCTTCGCGCGTGGGGTCGGGAGCCCCGATGCCACGCAGGTCGAGACGCGGTTCCGGGCGCCGGAAGGCTTCGGAGTGGGCGTGTTCGCGGACGACCTGCCCAACGCCCGATGGATGCTCGTGAGCGAGGCCGGCGACCTCCTCGTCTCGACGCCCCGATCCGGTCGCGTCTGGCTGCTCGAGCGCGACGCGGACGGCGATGGCCGGGCGGACGGGCGTCGGATCCTGCTCGACGACCTCGACCGGCCGCACGGTCTCGCGGTGCATCGGGGCTGGCTCTACGTCGCCGAGACGGGCCGGGTGCTGCGGGTTCCCTTTGCACCGGGGACGGGCGAGGTCGGGAGCGAACGCGAGGTCGTCGTGAGCGGCCTGCCCGAAGGCGGCAACCACTGGACGCGGACGATCGAGTTCGGGCCGGACGGCCAGCTCTACGTCTCGGTGGGCTCGAGCTGCAACGTCTGTCTCGAGGAAGATCCGAGACGGGCGTCGATCCTGCGCTTCGCACCCGACGGATCCGACGTCGAGCTCTTCGCGAGCGGCCTGCGCAACGCGGTCGGATTCGACTGGCAGCCGGGAACGGGCCATCTCTACGCCACCGACAACGGACGCGATCTGCTCGGCGACGACTTTCCGCCCTGCGAGCTCAACCGGGTCGTCGCGGGTGGCTTCTACGGCTGGCCCTTCGCGAACGGCGACCGCGTCCCCGACCCCGACCTCGGCGCGGGACGCACCGACGCCATCGCCGCGTCGCGAGCACCGGCGCACGGCTTCCGCGCCCACAACGCGCCGCTCGGGATCCACTTCGTGCAGGGACACCGCGTGCCACCGCGGCTCCGCGGTGCCGCGCTCGTCGCGCTCCATGGCTCCTGGAATCGCACGTCGAAGGACGGATACAAGGTGGTCTCGCTGCACTGGAACCGGGACGGGAGCATCAGCGAGCAGGACTTCCTGGTGGGCTTCCTCGAAGGCGAGCGCGTGTACGGGCGACCGGTCGACGTGGCCGAGGGTCGGGACGGCTCCTTCTTCGTTTCGGACGACTACTCGGGCACGATCTACCGGGTGGCCTACGGAGAGGACCCGATCGCCGCCACCGGGCAAGCCCCCTCCCGCGACGCCCTGCCGACGGGTCGCGAGCAGATCGCCTCTCTTCCCGACGGAGAGCGCGAAGCGCGGCGCGCACGCGGTGAGGCGCTGTGGGAACGCTGGCGATGCGCACAGTGCCACCAGGGCGAACGGGCCGACGAAGGCGTCGTCGTGGTTCCCCTCCAAGACCTCGGCGGGAAACACACGATCGAGACGCTCCGGGCATTCCTGGCGGCCCCGACGCCACCGATGCCCCTGCTGCCGCTCGACGCGCAGGAGCGGGCCGACCTCGCCGTCTTCCTGCTCGCCCGACATCCGGGACCCGCTCGCTAGACTCGGCGGCCGTGCCTCGAACACAGCGTCTGCATGGATCCGTCGCCGCTGCCCGGCGCGACGCACGTGGTCGTCGGGGGTCGGGGTGCCGCCCTCGGCGAGACGGCCCCCTGGTCCGGTTCATGGCGTCGATCCTGCTCGGCGCCGTGGGCGTCCCCGGTGCTGCCCAGGCCGAATCGTCCCTTCGGCTCCCCTACCCCGCGCAGATCGGATCGATCCCCGCGCACACCTACGACGACACGGGCGATCGCGTCGGCGAGGCCTGGATGCGGATCTCGGAGCAGCCGGACGGGGGCGTCCGTCTCGAAGGGATGAGCGGGATCGAAGGCGCCGACAGCGTCCAGGTGAGCGTCGATCTCGAGCCGGTCGAGAGCGTGACGCCGGGACGCTGGCTCCGGCCCGTACGTCAGCAGACCCAGTCGTTCGACGCGGCGGGCCGCTCGCTCGGAATCCTGACGGTCGACCATCGCAGCGGGGTCGCCACTTGCACCGACCCGCCCGGGGACTCCGGCGATGCCGAGAGTCACACCCTCGCGCTCCCCGCAGAGGACCGCGTGGCGAACGTGCCCTTGAACCTGCTGTTCCAGTCGCTCGCCCGGGGCGAACGCGAGCAGGTCCGCTTCCAGATCCTGCTCTGCCGCGGCGGCCCGCGGCTCCTGCCGGCACGGGGCACCGTCGTGGCCCACCCGGACGACACGTCGAGGCGCCGACTCGTCCAGATCCGGTACGAGCTGAGCCTCCCGAAGCTGCTCTCGGTGGTGGCGTCGCGCTTCCTGCCGCGGCTGTCCTTCTGGCTCGAGCCGATGGCCGACGCTCGCTGG
>CAYYUT010000499.1:943-3112 GCA_964474935.1 uncultured Spirochaetales bacterium | reverse complement strand
GGCTGCTGCAGCGTCCGCCCGCTTCGTGGCAGATCAGCATGCCCGCGCATACGTCCCACGGGCTCAGCTTGAACTCCCAGTAGGCGTCGAATCGCCCCATCGCCACGGCGCACAGATCGAGCGCCGCGCTGCCATCGCGACGCAACGCCCTGGTCTCGCGCAGCACCGCGGCGATCTCGCCCAGATTGTCCTGATCGCTGCGGCGCCGGTCGTAGGCGAAGCCGGTGGCGACGAGACATCGGCCGAGCTGGCGGGTGTCCGACGCCGAGATCGGACGCCCGTTCAGGAAGGCCCCGCCGCCCCGTACGGCGTGGAAGAGCTCGTCCAGGACGGGGTTGTAGACGACTCCGACGGTGGCCTCCCCCTCGCGTTCGATCCCGAGCGAGACCGCGAAGCAGGGGTAGCGGTGGGCGTAGTTCGTGGTGCCGTCGAGGGGGTCGATCACCCAGCGCCACTCGGCGCCGGGCCGGTCGTGGCCGCCTCCCTCCTCGGCCAGGATCGCGTCACCCGGCCGCTCCTGTTCGATCCGTTCGACGATGCGGCGTTCGCAGATCTGGTCGACCTCGGTCACGAGATCGACATCGCTCGACTTCGTGTCGATGCGGATCTCGCGGCCCAGGTACTCCCGCTGGACGCGGCCTGCGTCACGCGCGAGGCGCACGGCGAGATCGAGCACCGCGTGCGCGTCGGTCACGCAGGCTCCGGCACGCCGAAGAGCGCGCGTGCGTTGGCCGTCGTGCGCGCGGCGACCTCGGCGAGAGGAATGCCGTGGAGTCCGGCCAGTACCTCACCGACGCGAGCCACGTTCGCTGGCTCGTTGCGGCGGCCGCGCAGACCCTCCGGCGCGAGGAGCGGGGCGTCGGTCTCGACCATCAGCCGGTCGAGGGGCAGGGCGCGAGCGGTGTCGCGCAGCCCGTGGTCGCGCTTGAACGTGAGGATCCCCGAGAACGAGATCCACAGGTTCTCGTCGAGGGCCCGGCGCGCGAAGTCGAGCGAGCCCGTGAAGCAGTGGAGCACGCCCCGCACGTCGCCCCGGCCCTCGCTCCGCCATACGTCGAGCAGCTCCTCGTAGGCGTCGCTGCCCCGGTCGCGCACGTGGATCGATACGGGCAGGCCGAGCTCGCGTGCGAGCGCCACCTGCTCCGCGAAGACCGCCCGCTGGACAGCCCGTGGCGAATACTCGTACCAGTAGTCGAGGCCGCATTCCCCGACGGCCACGACGCGTGGCTCGCGGAGCCACAGGTGGAGCCGTGCGCGCCCGTCCTCGTCGAGCTCCTGCGCCTCGTGGGGGTGCACACCGACCGTCGCGAACACGTCCGCCTCGTCGCCGGCGAGGGCGGGGGCGTGCTCGTTGTGGAGCACCCCGTATCCCGAGCCGATCGCGATCATCAGCTCGACGTCGGCGTAGCGCGCACGCTCGAGCACGAGGTTCCGGTCCTCGTCGAAGGCCTCGGCGGTCAGATGGCAATGGCTGTCGACCCACATTCCGCTCTACCCCTCGGCCTCGACACGAGGAAAGAGCGGCGGGAGCTTCTGCACGCTGCCTCCGGTCGCGAGCTCGCCGAAACGCAGGTTCGCCGCGGAAGCAGGGTGGATGCCGAGCCCGTCGAAGATGCGCGCACTCGTCGTGGGCATGAAGGCCTCGAGCAGATGGGCCAGGATGCGCAGCGTGTCGAGACAATGGTAGAGGGTGACCGGCACGGTGGGCGCGCGCTCCGGATCCTTGGCGGCCTTCCAGGGCTCGCGCTCGTCGAGGTAGCGGTTCGCGGCCACCGCGAGGCCGATCACGCTCTCGAGCGCGCGGCCGAGCTCGAGAGCCTCGACGTGTCTTCCCACCTCGTCGATCGTCTGGTCCGCGGCGGCGCGCAGGGCCGCTTCCGGCTCCGCCCCCGTGCCGGCGCCCGGCACGCGTCCCTCGCAGAAGCGGATCGTCATCTGGAGTGTCCGGCTCACGAGATTGCCCAGCTTGTTGGCGAGATCGGCGTGATACAGGTCGGCGAAGCGCGCATCGGCGAAATCGGCGTCGTTCACGCCCATCGGGCCCTGACTCACCAGGTAGTAGCGGAGCGCGTCGAGCCCGTATCGCTCCGCGGTGTCGTCCAGCTTCGCGAGATCGACGAAGTTCCCGAGCGACATGCTCATCTTCTTGCCCTCGCAGATCCAGAAGCT
>CAYYUT010000499.1:0-933 GCA_964474935.1 uncultured Spirochaetales bacterium | reverse complement strand
CGCGGGAGCTCGATCCTTTCGTTGCCGGGCCGGGCGCGCAGGGCCAGCAGGAGAGCCGGCCAGATCACGGCGTGGAACCAGAGGATGTCCTTGGCGATCAGATGGACGTCGGCTGGCCAGAACACGCGGCGCTCGTCGGTGTCCACCGCCGACAGATAGTTGAAGAGGGCGTCGATCCAGACATAGACGCGGTGTCGCGGATCCCCGGGCATCGCGATTCCCCAGTCGCCGGCGCCCGTGCGCGACATGGGCAGATCGTTCAGTCCCTGGCGGATGCGGCCGGTCACCTCGTTGCGGCGCGCCTCCGGCGTCACCAGCTCGGGTCGCTCGGCGAGCAGCTCGAGCAGGGCGTCCTGATAGGCGCTCAGGCGGAAGAAATAGTTCTCTTCGGTCCGCCGGACGAGCGGGCGACCGCTGATCGGTGAGCGATGATCGTGCTCCTTGGCGCGTGAGTCGGGGACGTACTCCTCTTCCCCCGGGTCGTACCAGCCCTCGTACTCGCCGAGATAGACGTCACCGGCCTCGCGCAGCTGCTCCACGTAGTGAACGACGCGCTCGACGTGGCGCGGCTGGCTGGTGCGGATGAAGTCGTCGTTCGAGAGCGCGTAGCGCGCGAAGGTCTCCTGGAAGACCGCGGCGTTCCGGTCGGCGAACTCCTGGGGCCCGACGCCGTTCTCGCGGGCGGCGTCCGCCACCTTGGCGGCATGCTCGTCGGTGCCGGTCAGGAAGAAGACCTCGTCGCCTCGCTGCCGGTGCCAGCGTGCCAGGACGTCGGCGACGGTGGTGGTGTAGACGTGACCGATGTGGGGGCGGTCGTTCACGTAGTAGATCGGAGTCGTGATGTAGAAGCGACCCTTCACGACAGCACGCTGTCCCGTAGGGCCAGCAGCGCCCGCTCCGCCACCATCTGGGGGTTGGCGTTGCGCTGTCCGA
>CAYYUT010000498.1:0-3128 GCA_964474935.1 uncultured Spirochaetales bacterium | reverse complement strand
ACCGGGAGGGCGACGGGAGGCCCGGCGGCACCGTCGGGATAGAACGCGAAGTCGCCGCCCCGCGGGCGGCCGAACCAGGCCACGCCGGTGGCGATCGGCATGCGCCAGGCATCGAAGAGCCCCGAGTGGTGCATCGCGACGAGCAGCCACTGGGGATTCCGGGTGCGGTTCACGCCCCGGAACTCGGGGACGTCGGTATGGATCGCCAGCTCCTGGCCGGGGACCAACAGATTCGCGAACACGATCGCGGGTCGGATCACGGGCCGATCGAAGATCTTGCGGGCCCCTTCGATGAATCCCTCGTGCCACAGGAAGGGCTCGATGCCGTCGATCGTGGGCTCGCCGTCGTAGGCGTAGGTCTCGCGGAAGTAGTTGGTGCGCGCTCCGAGGGTCTGGAGGTCCTCTGTGCGACCGAAGCGTCCGCCCGTGCGGATGAAGTTGAGCGCTGCGTCGTGTCGGGCGAGCAGACCGTCGCCGAGCCCCTCGAAGACGGGCTCCTCCGCGTAGGTCTTGTAGCTCCCGAAGCGTTCGCACAGGCGGAGCATCGCTTCGGCGCCGGCGTCGGACAGGAGCGGATCGAAACGGACATAGGGCGAGGCTTGCATGCGGGCTCCGGTCGCGGGGACGAGCCCCGACTATAGCCCCGGCTGCATGCGTGCGCGGGCTCGGGCGCGGGCATCCATCGCGTGGATCTCCTGACGTGCGAGCCGCGCGAGTCGCGGATGCGGGCCGCTCACCGTGCGCTCCAGCGCCTGACGCGCTGCGGCGCTTCCCATCGCGCCGAGCGCTCGGACGGCTGCGCGCGACACGCGGAGATCGGGGTCGGCCAGGGCCTTCGCGAGCGCGGGCGCGCGGACCGCGTGCCAGGGACGTCCGAGCGCGTAGGCCGCCTCGCGCCGGATCAGGGGATCGTCGTGGTCCAGCACTCCGGCGATCCACAGGCCCAGCGCAGGCGCCTGCGAGTCGGCGGCGGTCCGCAGCAGGCTGCGCAGCTCGGCCGGCGGATGCTCTCCGGCGGTGAGCGCCACGAGGGCCGCGTCGAAATCGAAACCGGGCCGATCCTTCAGGGCCTTGGCCAGGGCCAGGCGGGTGACGAGCGGCCGCGTCGGGTCGCGGGCGATGGCGGCAAAGGGGGCCACGGAGGGCGCGTCGGGAAGGAAGGCCTCGCTGACTCCGACCGCGGCGATCTCGCTCAGCGCGTCGGTCACCAGCGGCTCGATGCTCGAGCCGAGACAGGTCACGAGGATCTGCCGAAAGCGCGGCAGCCGCTGGTCGTCGGGGAGTCCGGCGAGGTCCGCGTAGGCCCGGGTCGCCTCGACGATCGCGGCGTCCGACGCGCCCGAGATGCGCCACTCGCGCCCCGGGAGCTGCACCGAGTAGAACGGGAATCGCACGCTCCGCGGGGCGAGCTCGGGGGTGCCCCGGGTCCGGTGAAGGAACAGGATCGCGCGGTCGCCGGCCTGCCAGCCGGGTACGATCAAGGCGTGCGCGAAGAACTCGAAGCGCGGCTCGGCGGGCGGCGTCCCGGCGAGCACCTCGACCACCCGGGCCTCGAAGGTGGCCACCCGCTCCCCGTCGGGCGCGCGCCACTGTCCCTCGCCGTGGGGCAGCTCGGCGATCACCACGAGATCGGCGCTCCGGGCGAGCCGGCGGAGCGTCTGGCCGGGATGGAGCAGGTGCGCCGCGGCCGCCGGCGGAAGCGCGAGTGCCGCGGCGAGCGTGAGGACGCTCGCCACCGCGCGAGCCGGCGAGGCCATGCGGCTCCCGGCCCGGCCTCGCGCGCGCAGCCGTCTCCGTCCGGCGTTCGTCACGGTGTGGCGCGAGCGCGTTACTCGTTCAGGCCCGCCAGCATCTCGAGGATGGCCGACCGGATCAGGGGGTCGGCCCCAGGGCCGACGTTGTTCTGGAAGATCGTGTCGCAGTCGGGCGGCTTCGAGATCGGGCAGTCGTCGGGGTTGCCGAAGGTCACGAAGGTCGCGCACTCGAAGCAGCTCGGGTCGAACTTCTCGGCCTCCATCTGGTAGCCGATCTCGTCGTTCGCGAGACCCAGCACGAATTTGTGCTCGGCCCCCGTCATCGCCTCGCGGTACAGGTCGCCGATCTGGGGGTCGAGCTCGTTCGGGGTCACCACGAACTGGGCCTTGCCGATCTGGAGCACACCGGCCTCGCTCTCACCCACGAACGAGTCGGGATCGCCCGGCACCTGCTGGATGATCGGCCGACGGCCGAGGATCCCGGTGATCGCCGCTGCTCGGAAGAATGGGTTCTCGAGCTGCGCCTGGATCCGCTGCGCCTCGAATCGGATGTTCGGAGCCCGGTTCCAGGTGGTCACCGGGTCGAGCGCCTCGGCGACGCGGTCGGCCAGGATGTTCCCCATCAGCTCGGCGAACTCGAAGGTGTCGTCCTCGATCGGCAGGCCGGTGCTCGGGTCGGCGAGGTCGATTCCGAGCGGTCCCTGGAGTACCCCCAGATCGGCCGAGGCGTAGATCGCGACGCCTCCGTAGCGCGCCTCGAGGTTCTCGCGCATGAAGTGCGGGAAGTCGGACGTGAGCAGCGTGTTGCGCGAGGAGAGCGCCTCGGGATGGCTCGCGTAGTTGACCAGCGTGGCGATCACCTCGGTGGCCGCTGCCCCGATCTCGCGCAGCTGGAGGGTCGGCGTCGTCGGGTTCGTCACCTTTCCGTCGTCGCCCTGCACCTCGATCACGGTGCCGTCCTCGAGCACGATCGCGTTCGGCCCGAGGAAGGCCTCGAGGATGCGACCGTCGTCGACCAGGTCGGTGTCGGGGGGCAGCGAGGTGTCACGGGTGTCGCCGGTGGCGAGCCGCATCTCGGCCGGAACCAGCGCGGCATCGGCCTGCTCGAGGCAGTCGGCGACCGAATCGTTCACGAAGTCGAGATAGCCCAGATCGGTGCCCGTCTGGAACGAGTTGGGCCCCCAGAGCCCCATCGTATCGGGACCCTCGTGGTTGTGGGTGCTCGTCACGATCACGTAGTCGAAGCCGAGATGAGACACGAGTCCGCGGATGGTCTCGATCTCGTTGAAGAAATAGCCGACCAGATCGAGCGTCACGATCGCGCTCTTCTCGTGGGGGGTCTCGATCGCGAGCCCCCGCGCCCAGATCGGATCG
>CAYYUT010000497.1:0-3136 GCA_964474935.1 uncultured Spirochaetales bacterium | reverse complement strand
CGCTCCCGTAGACGTGGCGCCCTAGCGTTTCGCCGGCGATCCGGGCCAACGGGTTCCAGGCCCGATGCACCTCCTTTGCGACGGTGGTCATCTCGGCGCCGAGATGGCCCACGAACTCGGCGAGTCCGGCCACGTGGCGAAGGGTCGCGCGCGCGGGGAATCGAGAGGATCTCGCCTGCGATCCGGGGGCGCCCATCGCGGTCCGATGGTCGCACCGCTCCCAGTCCACCGTGATGCGTTCGACCGTGATGCGTTCGACCTGGATGCGTTCGGTCATGGCGACCTCCCCGCGAGGCGAGCAGCTCGACGGCGGAGACTACCGCGAACGGGGATGTTTCACACCGGTTGCTCGGGCCCGGCCCGTGCGACGCGCCCGCCGAGGCGGGCCCGGACGATACTTCGTCGGCCGGGCGACGCGGACGGTCTCCGCTCTCCGGCCTCTGGGCCGGGCGCCTGCCCTTCCGAGCTCGCACTCCCCAGGAGGCCTCCCACTCCGGGATCGATCCCCGCCCATCGCGCGCGCTGGCCCGACCCACGGCGCTGCCGCTCGCAGGCCCCCTCTTGCACACGCGCTTCCGGTCGCCTGCCAGTGCCCGCCGGGCCGGGGCACGTCCTCGCCAGGAGCGGTCGCAATCTCTCAAGCGGTGCGTGTGGGGTCCGAATAACAATCTCGAGAGCGGCGCCCACCGCGTCGACATCCCTCCGACCGACGCGGAGACCCGCAGCGTGGATGAAAGCTCCCTCGATCTGACCATCCGTGTCCGCAGCCTCCGGGTACTGCTGCTCGCCGAGGACCGACAGGTGCTGAAGCGCCTGCACGGCCTGCTCCGGGCCACCCGAGTCCTGCTCGAAGTGATTCCGACCACCCGGGCCGAGCTGCGCGAGGCCGCCGACCAGGACGACGGCAGCCACCAGGTCCTGCTCTTCTGCCCGACCACTCCCGATCGTCTGCTCGACGAAGTGAGCGAGATCCGGTCGCTCGTTCCGAGCCTCCCCGTGGTGGTGCTGGCCCACGATCGACACGCCGATCTCGGACTCGAGGTCATCGATCGCGGTGCGCGCGCCTTCCTGCTGGAAGGCGAGATCACCCCGAATCTCGTGATCACCACCCTGATGGCCGCTGCGACCGGCCAGCACCGGCTGCGTCGACTCCACGATGCGCATCGGCGCGCGAACGACTCGGCGTCGCGCGACCCGCTCACCTCGCTACCGAACCGGAGTGTCTTCTGGCGTCATCTGCTCGGGGCCGTCGAAGCCTGCTGCGACCGACGCGATCGTCTCGGCGTCCTCTTCATCGACCTCGACGGCTTCAAGCGCGTGAACGATCGGTTCGGCCATGCGGCGGGCGACCACCTGCTGCAGCGCGTCGCCGACGTCCTGCGACAGCACACGCGCCAGACCGATCTCGCCGCCCGGATCGGCGGCGACGAGTTCGGGGTGGTGATCTCGAACCTCAGCCAGGACACCGACGCCGCCCGGATCGCCGAGCAGATCCTCTCGGCCCTCGGCGGAATCGGCCGCGAGGACGGCCTCGGGCTGGTGACGGCGAGCATCGGGATCGCCACCTGTCCGCGCGACGGCACCGATCCCGACGATCTGGTCAAGCGCGCCGACGCCGCCATGTATCGCGCCAAGCGGCGCGGGGGTGCGCGCCACGAGTTCCACGACGGCCAGATCACGCGGCTCGACGATGCGGGTCACATGCGAATGCTCCTGGCGCGTGACCTGCGTACGGCCACCGCGCGAGGCCAGTTCGTGCTCCAGTACCAGCCGCAGTTCGATCTGCGCCTCGAACGCGTGGTGTCGGCCGAGGCGTTGGTGCGCTGGCAGCCCCCCGCTCGGGGCCTGCTCGGGCCCGACAACTTCCTCGGCGCGGCCGAAGAGGACGGACTGATCGTCCCGATCGGAGCCTGGGTGCTGCAGCAGGCCTGTCGGCAGGCGATGGCCTGGCAGACCGCCGGACAGGCGCCGATCCGGATCGCCGTGAACGTCTCGACCATGCAGCTCCGCGATCACAGCTTCGTCGCCGCGGTCCGCGACGTCCTCGACGACAGCGGCATCGCTCCCGAGAACCTCGAACTCGAAATCACCGAGTCGAGCCTGCTCGCCGACCCGAAGGGCACCATCGCGATCCTCCACGAGCTCCACTCGCTCGGCGTCGGGCTCGCGATCGACGATTTCGGAACGGGCTACTCGGCGCTCTCCTACCTGCGCGACCTGCCGGTCGACGTACTCAAGATCGATCGCTCCTTCGTCCAGAATCTCGGACGCGACCCCGGGAGCGAGATCATCACCGAGGCCATCGTCCGGATGGCCCACGGACTGCACCTCACGCCCGTGGCGGAAGGGGTCGAGAGCTTCGCGCAGCTCAGCCTGCTCGGGGCCTACGGGTGCAACCGGATCCAGGGCTTCATCTTCGGTCGCCCCAAGGATCCGGACGACCTGTCCGCCCAGCTCGCCTCTCCCCACATTCCCTGGAGCGTTCGCTAGGCGCGCTCTGGACGGAGGGCCATGGGGAACGGGAGGGGCGACCGACATGGCGCCGGTGCCGCCCGCGCGGCGATCGTCTAGCTTCCGCGCGTGGATGCACCGAGCCATCGGACGGGCCACCCCTGGCATACCGTCCCCCTCCCCGACGAGCCCACGGACGGCGAGCTCCCGGTGGTCGTCGAGATCCCGCAGGGCGAGAAGAACAAGTACGAGGTCGACAAGGCCACGGGGCTTCTCCGGCTGGACCGCGTGCTCTATTCCTCGGTCCACTATCCGCACAACTACGGATTCTTCCCGCGGACCCTGGGCGACGACGGCGACGCCCTCGATGCCCTCGTGCTCGGACAGACGGCGATCGCGCCGCTCACGATCGTCACGACCCGCCTGATCGGGGGCTTCCGGATGCGCGACGAAGCGGGCAACGACGAGAAGATGGTCTGCGTTCCCCTGCACGATCCGGCCTTCGCCCAGTACCGCGCCATGGCGGAGCTCCCGGACCACGTCGTACGAGAGACCCTCGACTTCTTCGAGCAGTACAAGCGGCTCGAGGGCAAGGATGTCGACGTCGGCGAGCAGCTCGGGCTCGACGAGAGCCTCGCGGTGGTGAGCTCCGCGATCGCCCGCTACCGAGAGCGGTTCCCGCCCG
>CAYYUT010000496.1:0-3141 GCA_964474935.1 uncultured Spirochaetales bacterium | reverse complement strand
GGCGTCTACATCGTCACATTCGTGTTCTGGGTCGGTATCGCCCACGCCGGCACACTGATCTCGGCGATCCTCTATCTGTTCCGAGCGAAGTGGCGCAATGCCATCAACCGGAGCGCCGAGGCGATGACCGTATTCGCCGTCATCACCGCCGCCCAGTTCCTCGGCGTCCACGTCGGTCGGATCTGGAAGAGCTACTTCATCCTCCCGTACCCCAATCAGCGCGGTCTGTGGGTGAACTTCAAGAGCCCGCTGATGTGGGACACGTTCGCGATCTCGACATACGCGACCATTTCGATCGTGTTCTTCTTCGTCGGCCTGATCCCCGACCTCGCCATCGCGCGCGACCGCTCCACCGGCTGGCGCAAGGCCCTCTACACCCTGCTCGCGCTCGGCTGGCAGGGCACCGCACGCCAGTGGAAGGCGCACAACCGCACCGTGTTGCACCTGTCGGGCCTGGCCACTCCGCTCGTGCTCTCGGTTCACTCGGTGGTGTCCTGGGACTTCGCGATGTCGATCGTGCCGGGCTGGCACGCCACGATCTTCGCTCCCTACTTCGTTGCGGGCGCCATCTTCTCGGGTTTCGCCATGGTGCTGACGGTGATGATTCCGGTGCGGCGAATCTACGGACTCGAGCGCTACATCACCGACTACCACTTCGACATGATGGCGCGCTTCATCCTGCTGACGTCCCTGATCGTCGGCTACGCCTACGGGATCGAGTACATCATCGCCTGGTATAGCGGGGTCGAATACGAACAGACGTCGTTCTGGAAGCGCGCGTTCGGACCCTACTGGCTCTCCACCTGGACGATGATCCTGTGCAACTGCGCAGCGCCCCAGGTCTTCTGGTCGAAACGCCTGCGCACGCACGTACCGACCCTCTTCGTGGTGTCGGTGCTGGTCAACATCGGCATGTGGTTCGAGCGGTACGTGATCATCATCACGAGTCTCTCCCGCGAGTTCGACCCGGCCGTCTGGGGAATCTACACGCCGAGCGTGCCCGAGCTGATTGTGCTCGCGGGCAGCTTCGGGCTCTTCTCGTTCGCATTCCTCGTCTTCCTGAAGCTCTTCCCCGTGATCGCCATCGCCGAGGTGAAGGAGCTCGAGGTCCACGCCAAGGTCCACGGCGGCGACCCGCACGGAGGAGGTCACTGATGCCCACGATGGTCGGAGTCTTCGAGCAGCCGGCGCCGCTCGCCGAGTGCGCCGAACGGATCCGCAATCGCGGTCTCGGCGCGCTCGAGGCCTACTCCCCGGTCCCCGCCCCCGAGATCGACGACGCCGTCGATCCCGCTCCGAGTCGCGTTCGTACCTTCACCCTGATCGGTGGGCTGCTCGGCGTGATGACCGGCTTCGCGATGACGATCTGGATGTCCTACGACTATCCGATCAGGCTCGGCGGCAAGCCCTACGCGTCGATCCCGCCCTACATCATCATCGCCTTCGAGCTGACGATTCTCTTCGGCGGTCTCTTGACGGCCCTCGGTCTCTTCCTCGTGGGTGGGCTGCCGAAGGGGGTTCCCGGCCAGCACGATCCGACCTATGGCCCGAGGTTCTCGGCCGAGGACTTCGGCCTCGTGGTGGAGTGCGCCGACCGCGACGTCGCCGAGATCGACGCGCTCATGCGTTCGCACGAGGCGAAGGAGGTGACCGTTGTCGACGCCTAGGCAACGCCTTCGCTGCGTGCATCTCGCGGGCCGGCTGGCTCGCCTGGCCGCCGCTGCCGGCTTCCTGCTCGCGACCACGACGGGATGCTGGGAGCAGTGGTCGGAAGAGTGGTTCCCCCAGATGAAGTGGCAGAAATCGATCCAGGGCTACGAGCCGGTGGAATTCGAGGGGCGGAAGCAGGGCTTCCGGGCGCCCGAGGGCGCCGTGTCCCTGGACGGTGCGATTCCGGAGATCGGGCGCATGGACCTGGCGGCGACGGCTGCGCTCGAAAACCCGACTGATCCCACGGACTACCGCTCGATCGAACGGGGCGAGGAGCTCTACAACACCTACTGTGCCGCCTGTCACGGCGCGGGCGGCCTCGGCGATGGGCCCGTGAGCAGCGCCGGAGAGATCCGCGGCCCCTTCGGCGGCGTCTACCCGTTGGTGGGTCTGGTCTCGGCGCGCTCCGACGGATACATCTGGAACGTGATCAGCATCGGCAACGGGGGCATGCCCGGGTTCCGGATGCCCTCCTATCGACGGATTCGTACCGAAGATCGCTGGCACATCGTGAACTACGTGCGCTTCCTGGACAGCAAGGGGGGTCAGCCTTGAGCAGCGAGTCCATCACCATCGAGCGCGCGATCCCGGGCGCGATGCCGCAGCCCCTGACGCTCGTGCTGCTCGGACTCGTGGGCCTTGGCGTCTTGACCTTCGCGTTCGGGCTGTTGAGCGATCCTGCCACGGCCTGGCGGGCCTTCCACGTCAACTATCTCTACTACGGTGCGATGGCACAGGGTGGTCTGATCCTGTCGTGCGCCTTCGTGATCGTGGGGGCCGTCTGGCCCGGGCCGATCCGGCGCATTGCCGAGGGACTGGCCGCCTGGGTCCCGGTGACCTTCGTGCTGTTCCTCGTCGACTTCCTCGGACGCGAGTACATCTACACCAACTGGATCGACGGGCCGCCTCCCGGAAAGGAGCCGTGGCTCAACATGCCGCGGCTGTTCTTCACCAACCTCGCGGTCTTCGGAATCCTCGCGCTCCTGACACTCGCCTACCTGCGTACGTCGGTACGACCGACTCTCGAGGGCGTCGCCGACCGGGTCGAAACGGCGAAGGGCCTGTTCGCGAGCTGGAGCGCCGACTGGAGGGGCGACGAGGCCGAGCAGGCCGCGTCGGCCGCTCGCCTGCGGGTGCTCGCGCCCATCATCTGCATGCTCTTCGCGATCGGCTGGTCGCTGGTCGCCTTCGACCAGGTCATGTCCCTGTCGCCCGCCTGGTATTCGAACCTCTTCGGGGCCTACTTCTCGTGGGGCGGCTTCCTCTCGGCGATCGCCGCCACCGCCCTGATCTCGGTCCTGCTCCGGGGGAGCCCCGCGCTGGAGGGCGAGATCACCAAGAGTCGTATGCACGACCTCGGCAAGATGCTCTTCGCGTTCTCGATCTTCTGGATGTACCTCTTCTTCGCCCAGTACATCGTGATCTGGTACG
>CAYYUT010000495.1:0-3144 GCA_964474935.1 uncultured Spirochaetales bacterium | reverse complement strand
GCACAAGAACAAGGCGGCGGCCATGAAGGTGCTGCGGGCCCGGCTCTACGAGCACGAGCGCCAGAAGCAGGAGGAGGAACTCGCGAAGCTCCGGGGCGAGAAGCTCGACATCGGTTTCGGCAGCCAGATCCGTTCCTACACGTTGCACCCCTCGCAGCGGGTGAAGGATCACCGCACGTCGGTCGAGATGGGTCAGACCGATGCCGTGCTCGACGGCGACATCGATCGCTTCATCCGGGCCGCGCTCCTGGCCGAGGCCACGCCCTCTGGCCCGTCGGAGGCCTCGTGAGCCAGCAGGAGCGGAAGGCACGGGAGGAGCGGCTGGCGTCGCTTCGCGCGCGCGGCATCGATCCCTATCCGGCGCGGATCGGGGCGATCGTGCCCATCGGTGACGTGCGCGAGCGCTTCGATGCGCTCGACGCCGAGCAGCTCGAGGCGAAGCCCGAAGTGGTCGCAGTCGCCGGGCGGGTGATGGCCAGTCGCTCCTTCGGCAAGCTCCGTTTCTTCGAGCTCCTCGAGGACGGCACGCGCATCCAGGTGAGCGCGCGCAAGGCCGAGATGGACGCCGAGGCCTTCGCCTTCGTGAAGGAGATCGACGTCGGCGATTTCGTGCGTTGCGAGGGGCCCGTGTGGCGGACCCGAACGGGCGAGCTCACGGTGGACGCCCGTCGCGTCGAGCTCGTCTCGAAGAGCCTGCTCCCGCTGCCCGAGAAATGGCACGGCCTGCAGCAGGTCGAGGCCCGCTACCGCCAGCGCTACCTGGACCTGCTGGCCAATCCCGAGGCCCGGGAGATCGCGATCCGGCGCAGCCGGATCGTGAGCGCCATGCGGGCATTCCTGGACGGGCGCGGCTTCCTCGAGGTGGAGACGCCGATCCTGCAGCCCCTCTACGGGGGCGCGTCGGCGCGGCCCTTCATGACCCATCACAACCAGCTGGGGCAGGACCTCTATCTGCGGATCTCGGACGAGCTCTACCTGAAGCGCCTCGTGATCGGAGGACTCGATCGCGTCTACGAGATCGGCCGCGATTTCCGGAACGAGGGCATCTCGCGCAAGCACGATCCCGAGTTCACCATGATGGAGTGCTATCAGGCCTTCGCCGACTATCGAGACATGATGGCGTTGGTGGAAGCCATGGTCCCGGCGATCGCCGAGGGAGTGCTCGGGCAGACCCGCATCACCTACGACGGCAAGGAGATCGAGCTGGCCGGACCCTGGCCCCGGATCTCGATGCGCGACGCGATCCTCGAAGGGGCGGGCGTCGACGTGCTCGCGGCCCCCGATCTCGCTTCGCTGCGCGAGGCCGTGCGGGCCCGCGCCGTGCCGGTCGATGCCGCGAGCGCCCCCACCTGGGGCGTGCTGGTGGACGAGCTCTTCAGCGAGCTGGTGGAGCCCACGCTGGTCCAGCCGACTTTCATCGTCGACTACCCGGTCGAGCTCTCCCCGCTCGCCAAGCAGCGCGCCGACGAGCCCCGTCTGGTGGAGCGCTTCGAGCTCTTCATCGCGGGGATGGAGATCGCGAACGCCTTCAGCGAGCTCAACGATCCGCACGAGCAGCGCGCGCGCTGGGAGGCGCAACGGCGTGATGCCGAGGCCGGCGACGAGGAGGCGCAGCCGCTCGACGAGGACTTCCTGCGGGCGCTCGATCACGGCATGCCGCCGACGGGTGGGCTCGGGCTCGGCGTGGGCCGTCTGGTGATGGTGCTCTGCGATACGCCGAGCCTCAGGGAGGTGAAGCTCTTCCCCCATCTTCGCCCCGAGGGCGGGTAGCCCTCGGGATGGAGGTGACGCTGGCGACAGGACTCTACGACTGGCTCGCCGCTGCGAGTGGGACGGCCGCGCTCGGCTTCATCGTGGCGCTGGCCCTCGGGATCGCGGCCATGACGGTGCTGTTCATGACGTCGGCGGTCGTGGTGCTCGACCGCTTCGCGCGCGTGGCGCACCACCCTGGCTGGCTCGGGGCGGTGGCGATCGGTTGGTCGGCGCTGGTGGCCTGGGAGCTGCGCAGCGCGGTGGGTCTCGATCCCGCTCTCGACGAGGCCACCCGCTCGCAGGCACTCATGGGCGCCACGGTCGGCGGTCTGGTCGCGACGCTGCTGGCGATGGGACTGGTCGCGCTGGTGCTTCGCTGGCTCCGCCCGGGCGTCCTCGCCGGCACGGCGCTGGTCTGGCTCGGCCTCGGCTACGCCCTCGTGGTGATCGGCGTCGGCCATGCCGAGGCCGGGGCGGTGGGGTTGCTCTTGGCGCTGGGCACGGGACTCTGGCTGCGGCGGCGCGAGCGGCCGTCCGCCGCGCGTGCCGCCTTCGCGCTCGCCGGGATCCTCGGCCTGGCGTGTCTCTCGAGCCTGGCCGTGCCCCTCCCACCGACCGAGCTCGCGGGCGCAGGCGTCTTCGCGATCGCCGGGCTCCTCGCGCTCGTGCTCCTCGGGCTGCTCCCGCTCGCGGCCGCCGGGCTGCTCGGTCTGCGGAGCCGCGTCGAATGGTTCATCGCGCTCCGCTATCTCGTGGCGAAGCGCCGTCAGACCTTCATCTCGGTGATCAGCCTGATCTGCATGGGCGGTGTGGCGGTCGGTGTCTGGCTGATCATCACCGTCCTCTCGGTCATGAACGGCTTCGAGCGCACCTGGCGCGACGAGGTGATCGGGAACCGGGCCCACTTCGTGGTGCAGAGCTACGGCGGCACCTTCGGAGAGTACCGGGAGGTGCTAGCGACGGTGCTCGGGATCCCCCGCGTGGTGACGGCTTCGCCCTATGTCGATGCCGACGGCATGGTGCGGGGCGACGACGGCGAGATCGTCGCGATCCGGTTGCGCGGGATCGATCCGGCGAACGTCGGTGCCATCCCCGAGCTGAACGAGGACCTGCTCGAAGGGACGCTCGACGACTTCGAGCCGCGCGTAGCCGAGCGCCTCGAAGGGCCTCCGCTCCCCGGGATCGTGATCGGCAACTCGCTCGCCAACCGTCTCGGCTTCCGGGTCGGCGACCCCATCCTGGTGATCTCGCCCTTCGGTGGCCCGGAGACCCCTCTCGGTCCGGCGCCGCGCCTCAAACGCTTTCGGGTATCGGGCGTGTTCGAGTCGAGCTACTTCCAGTTCGATCAGGTCTTCACCTATACCGACCTCCCCGCCGCCCAGGACTTCCGGC
>CAYYUT010000494.1:0-3153 GCA_964474935.1 uncultured Spirochaetales bacterium | reverse complement strand
ATGGCGTCGGATCAGGTGAAGCGGAGCCTCATCGACATCGCCCCCGCGATCGCCAACCCCGTCTGGCTCGGCAGGGGTGACCAGGACCACGGCGCCAACATGGGCGAGGGCGTCGCCCGGCTGCACGAGCTCCTGCCGCACTCGGAGCTGCGCGTGTTCCCCGACGCGCGACACTCGTTGGCCGCCGAGATCCCGGAGCCGCTCGCCGAATCGATCGACGAGTTCATGCGGCGTCCGAGCGAGATGCTGCCCTAGCGTCCGGCTCCGGAGGCTCCGCTGGGTCCGAACGCGTGTTCGGCGCTCTCGGGGCCGTACCGAGCGGACCACCGAGACGGACACCGGAACCTCCCGGTCGGGGCCCTAGCTGTGCACCCGGCGTGTCGCCGCCAGACTCGCGGCGCGGAGCGTGCGCTCCTCGCTCACGTCGCGCCACGCCCCGACCCACGCGGGGCGCCTCGCCTCCATCCAGCGCGAGCGCGCCGCCGGATCGTCGAGATCGAGCGTCTCGTCGGCGCCCAGCTCGCATTCGACCACCACCAGCTCGCGCGGCCATTGATAGCAGTCGATCTCGAGACGTCCCTCGACGCAACGGGTCTTCTCGACGCGAGGCAATGGAAGCCGCGCGAGCATGCGGGCCACGAACGCGGGAACCGGGAGCTCCCACTCCCGATCGGCCAGGCCCCGCGCGACCTTCAGGTTGAGCCGTGCCTCGCGGTCGTCGACCAGGCGGACCCGCAGCGCGGGCCGGCGCCACAGGTAGATCTGGACGATCGAGCGCCCGGGCGCCGCGGGACGTCCGTCGGTGACGAGGAAGCGGATCTCCCGTTCGAGTCCCATCACCCGACAGGCTCGCACGCCGGCATCCGGGGCGCCCGGCGCCTCGGCGGCTAGGCTAACCTCGGCCGCCATGCGCAAGGTCTGCTTTTTCCACGCCGGCTGCCCGGACGGCTTCGGCGCCGCCTGGGCCGTCTGGCAGGCATGGGGCGACGACGCCCGCTACCAGCCCATCGGACACGACGAGGTGATCGCGGCCGAGCAGCACGTCGGCGACACGGTGGCCTTCGTCGACATCGCCCCCCCGAACCCGTCGATGCGCGAGCTCGCCCGCGCCGTGGATCGCCTGATCGTCCTCGATCATCACGTCTCTTCCCGCGACCGGTTCACGCGCGATCCCCGGCTGGCGGCCGAGCTCGAGGCGCAGGGTCACGAGATCCATTTCGATCTGACGCGGTCGGGGGCCGTCCTGGCATGGCGCCACTTCCATCGTGCGCCGGTGCCGCGGCTGCTCGAATACGTCCAGGACCAGGATCTCTGGAACTGGAAGCTGCCGCGATCCGAAGAGGTGAACGCGGCGATCGGTACCTACGAACGCGAGTTCGGCGTGTGGGAGGACCTGGCCAAGCGAAGCGCCGAGGATCTCGCGTCCGAAGGGGCGCCGCTCGTGCGTGCCGCACGGATCGACGTGCTGCGCGCGGCACAGACCGCGCACAGCGTGTGGATCGGGGACGAGCAGATCGAGGCGGTCAACGCCACGTCGAATCGGAGCGCGATCGGTCACGAGCTGTCGTCGCGCGCCGTCTTCGGCAAGCCCTGGGGGCTCGTGTATCGGATCCGGGGCGACCGGGTCGATGGAACGCTCTACTCGATCGGAGACGTCGACGTGACCGAGCAGGCCGTCGCACTCGGCGGCGGCGGCCATCGCAACGCGGCAGGCTTCAGCATCCCCATCGAACGCTGGCTGCACGAGTTCCTGCGCAGCGAGGCCTGACCTCCGGCACGGGGCGTCCGGCTCCAACCACTAGGGTCGGGTCGGACGGCGGGCCACGAAGCCGATCCGGCGCGGCGCCAGCTCGATCCCCCCGAACGACCGCCCGCTCGTCGCGCGGAATCCGGCCCGGCGGAGGCTCGCGCTCACCGCCGCCCGGTCCGAGATCTCGACCCGATGGGTCTCGTGGCGCCGTCGGTAACGCCCCCCGGCCGTGCGCCGGAAGGTGGTGATCTCGCGAACCAGCCGGGTGCCCGACGCATTCTCGCGGCTCGCTGCCATCACGGCCCAGCCCCGCCCCTCGCGGAAGTTCCGCGTATCGATCCGGTGGGTGCGGTGGCGCTCGAACAGATCGAAGACGAGCAGGCCGCCCGGTGCGAGGGCCCGGAATGCGCGCCGGAACACGGGCGCCAGACCGGGCCGGCGACGGGCGCCCGGCGGTACATACGTGAGCACCTCCGAGATCGCCGTGACGGCCACGCAGTCCGGAATCTCGAAATCGTAGAGCGAGCCGACGTGGATCCGCGCGGAGGGCGCCGTGCGGCGCGCGTGGCGGACGAGTGCCGGCGAGATGTCGACGCCCACGGCCTCGAAGCCCGCCGCGTCGAGCGCCGCGAGCCAGGTCCCGTCGCCGCAGCCGAGATCGACCACCCGACCCGAGCGGATGCCGGCCGCCTCGAGCAGCCGCAGGAGGCCCGGCGCCATCCGCTGCGGCTGGTCCGAGAATCCCAGATGCTGGACGTCTGCGAGGTCCGGGTCGTACACCACGCGCTCCGCTGGATGGATCAGGTAATTAAGGGGCCGTCGCCGCGCCGTCGAGTACGCGCTCGAGGCGGGCCACCACCTCGGCGGCGTCGGCCCGCAGCGCCGCGGCATCGAGTTCGAGCGCGCCGGCGTCGAGCTCGGCCAGGGCCTCGACCAGCGGCAGGACGTCGTCCGCGATCGCGCGGGCCTCGGGCTCCGCGACGCTCCGGCGATCGCGGACCGCCCGGTCGAGGTGGGCCGAAACGGCACCCACGACGTCGCGCACCGATTCGACGAACGCCTCGTTCGCTCCGGCCCGCAGCGCCGCCCGTGCGCGCAGGCCCTGGAGCGCGAAGAGAGTCTCCTCGTCGGCGACCTGGAAGGCTGCGTCGAGGAGCGGGAGCGCTTCGGACGCGAGCGCCGGCGCGTCGCTCGTCGTACCGAGACGCCAGGCGGCCCGCAAGCGCGCGGCCTCGGCGAACCAGGCGTCCGTCGGTCGGCTACGAGCGAGGAGCGGATCGAGCTCGCGAAGCGAGGGCCACGCCTCCTGGGCGAGAAGCTGCCAGCCGCGTACCACGGCGCGGGCCGGCCCGTCGTTGGGCCGATCGACCTACAGCCGGGGCCTGGACCTGCCGAGACTGCAG
>CAYYUT010000493.1:0-3165 GCA_964474935.1 uncultured Spirochaetales bacterium | reverse complement strand
GATCATCCACGAGCTCGGGGTGAAGGGCGGAATCGGGTTCGCCTACGAGTATGGGGGGCCGGTCGTCGACGCCATGTCGATGGAAGAGCGCATGACCGTCTGCAACATGTCGATCGAGGGCGGCGCCCGCGCCGGCTACGTCAACCCCGACGACACCACCATCGAATACCTGCGCGGCCGCCCCTTCGCGCCGCGCGGTGAGGACTTCGAACGGGCTGCCGCGTGGTGGCGGAGCATGGCCAGCGAGCCGGGTGCCGGCTACGACGATCGGGTCGAGCTCGACGGCTCGGCGCTCGCGCCGGTCGTGACCTGGGGCATCCATCCCGGCCAGAGCGTCCCCGTGGACGGGCGCCTTCCCCGACCGGACGAGACCGGGCCGTCCGAGAGGGCCGGCACCGAGGAGGCGCTGGCCCACATGGATCTGCGGGGAGGCGACCCGATCGAGGGCACCCCGATCGACGTGGCCTTCATCGGATCGTGCACCAACAGCCGGATCAGCGATCTGCGCGAGGCCGCCCGCGTGGCCCGTACCGGGAAGGTGGCCCCCGGCGTCCGCACGCTCGTGGTGCCCGGCTCTCAGCAGGTGGCGAAGCAAGCCGCCGACGAAGGGCTCGACGAAGTCTTCCGCGCGGCGGGCTTCGACTGGCGCGAGGCCGGCTGCTCGATGTGCCTCGCCATGAACCCCGACAAGCTCCGGGGCAGCGAGATCTCGGCATCGTCCAGCAACCGGAACTTCAAGGGCCGTCAGGGCTCGCCGACCGGCCGGACGCTGCTGATGTCGCCCGCCATGGTGGCCGCGGCGGCCATTCGTGGGCGCGTGACCGACGTGCGGGAGATGCTCTGATGGCGGACCGCGTCGAACGGGTGACGGGACGCGCCTGCGTCCTGCGCGGAGACGACATCGATACCGACCGCATCATTCCCGCGCGCTATCTGCGGGCGATCACCTTCGACGGCCTCGGCGAGCACGCCTTCGAGGACGATCGGGAACAGGCGAAGGGCAACCACCCCCTCGACGACGAGCGCTTCGGCGGGGCGTCGATCCTGGTGGTGGAGAACAACTTCGGGTGCGGATCGTCGCGCGAGCACGCTCCCCAGTCGCTGATGCGCTTCGGCTTCCGGGCCTTCGTCGGTGGCTCATTCGCCGAGATCTTCGCGGGCAACTGTGCGGCGCTCGGACTCCCCTGTGTGATCCTTGCCCCCGTCGACCTCGAGGCCCTGATGGAGACCGTCGAGCTCGACCCCAGCCAGGAGGTGACCGTCGACCTCGAAGCCCGGTCGATCCGGTCGCGGGCCGGCACCGCCCCCGCCGAGATCCACGACGGGGTACGACGCCAGCTCCTGGAAGGCAGCTGGGACGGCACCTCGGTGCTCCTCGAGGCGGGCCGCACCATCGAGGACACGGCCTCCGCGCTTCCCTATCTGAACGACTGGGCCTGACGGACGACTGGGCCCGGACGACGCACCGGGTCCGGCCGATCGCCCGAGCGACGGGGCGGTGGAACCCGAGCGGGCCGCGGAGCCGCCCGGACGCGACCGCGTCCCCGGTTGCGCTCGCGGCCAAGCGATCGAGCCTCTCAGGTAGTCGCCGAACTCCTGGGACAGGCCCCTAGCGTCCGCGGAACACCGGGTCGCGCTTCGCGAGGAAGGCGTCCATGCCCTCGGCGCGATCCTCGGTGGCCGAGATGGCCCCGAAGGCCGTCTGCTCGACCGAGTTCGCGACCGGGAGGTCCAGCGCCGCGAGCCGATGCACCAGCTGCTTCGCGCGAGCCACCGCGAGCGGGCCCTTCTTCCCGATCGTCTCGCCCGTCGCCACCGCCGCGTCGACGAGAGCGTCGGGCTCGAAGACCCGGTTCACCAGTCCGATGCGAAGCGCCGTCTCCGCGTCGATCGGCTCGCCTCCGCACACGAGCTCGAGGGCCCACGCGACACCCACGCGTCGGGGCAGACGCGTGGTCCCGCCGAACCCGGGAATCAACCCGAGATTCACCTCGGGCTGCCCGAAACGCGCCTTGCTCGACGCGTAGATCCAGTCGCAGGCGCAGGCGAGCTCGCAGCCGCCTCCGAGGGCGAAGCCGTTCACGGCCGCGAGGGTCGGGACGGACAGGGCTTCGAGCGCACCGAACGCACGGTGCCCGAGCGCACTGAAGGCCTCGGCTCCGCTCGGATCGAGCTTGCGCATCGCGGCGATGTCGGCCCCGGCCGCGAAGGCCCGCCCTTCCCCGGTGACGACCGCGGCGCGCAACGACCCGTCGGCGGCCACCTCGTGCGCTCTCGCCTCGATGGATTCGAGCAGCGACGCGTCGAGGGCGTTCAGGCGATCGGGGCGGTCCAGCGTCAGCAGCGCCACGGATCCGCGGCGCTCGAAGCGCACGGGGTCGGTCATCGTCGACTCCTCGGGTGTGCTGCGATCACGGTAGCGGAGACGGCAGCGGAAAGAGCGGCTGGCCCGGCCCGAAGAGCGGCAGCGGGTCCACGATCGTCGGAGCCGCGCGCGTCGGATCGAGGGCGGTTCCGAAGAAGATCAGGGTCTGGCCGAGCGCCTCCGGCGCACCCTGGGCGCAGTAGTGTCCCTCGAAGGAGGACGAACAGCCCGGCGTGTTCGGGATCCCCGGCACACCGCGCGGCACGTACTGGAAGAGGGCCGCCGTGGTTCGCGCGTCGATGTTGGCCCTCACACTGCCCTCGTGGACCACCTCCAGGAACGGAATCGGACGCTGGACCGGTCCGAGGTGCGGCATCGGGCCCATCTGGAAGGCAGCGGACTCGGTGGCGTTGTTCGGTACCAGGGTGTCCTCGAGCCCCTCGAGGATCAGGATGCTCGGCTTCTCGACCGAGCAGTTGCCCGGCGTGTCGCAGTAGCCGGGCGCGGCGCAGCCCTCGGCGGTCGGGCAGACGAGCGGCACCGGCACCGGCTCGCGATACAGGAAACGCGCATGCACGTGGTTGTCTTGCCGGTCGAAGTCGACCTGGAACAGGGCGACGCCCGTCCAGATCTCGACGGGCGTGAAGTTCGGCAGGAAGTCGGGCAACACGTCGAGGAAGAGGTCGGCGCTCTGGAAGACCAGCACCTCGGCCAGACGTGCGCCTCCCACGAAGAGCGCGCCGGCCCTCACCTCGGGAACGTAGGGCGCGAAGCCCTGGAGGTTGTTTCCGCCCTCGCTG
>CAYYUT010000492.1:0-3170 GCA_964474935.1 uncultured Spirochaetales bacterium | reverse complement strand
GGGCCGTAATGGCGACAACCGGATCCTGCGGCTCGAGGGCGAGCCGCTCGGGGCCGTCCTCCGGGTACCCACCGACGACGAGACCCGCTCGAATTTCCATGCGGGCGGCCGGGCCGTGCGGGCCGAGCTCGATGCCGACGACCGCCGGATCATCGAGCGGGTGGGGCCGGCGGCCCGGGCCGACGGGCTTTTCTTCGTCGGCATCGACGTGATCGGCGGCAAGCTCACCGAGGTGAACGTGACCAGCCCGACGGGCATCCAGGAGATCGATCGCCTCGACGGCGTGCGTCTCGAGGAGCGCGTCATCGACGCGGTGGAGGCGCGCGTCGCCGACCACCGCGCGGCGTCCGTCGACCCGAAAAATCGTTGACACCCCCGACGGTGGCGGGAATCTTCCGACGCGTCGGCGTCTCGACCCCCCATCTCGCCGACGCGAAGCCCGGGCGGGTGCCGTCAGCAAGGTCCGTCGATCGAGATCCCTCGAAGGGGCCGTCCGGGATTCTCTGGTTCAACCACGCAATCGGCGCCGTCCGGCGTCACGACAAGGAGAGGCCCATGGCCACGGTAGTCGCAAAGACGGGGGTCCGTCGCGAGAAGGGCTGGCTGTATTTTCTCGACAAGAAGGGACACGTGAGTCGCACGCGCATGGCGCGGGGCGGCGGTCGCGTTCGCAAGACCCGTCCCGAGGTGGTGGAGAAGGTCGGCGTCGAGCGGGAGGACGGTTTCCTCTACTTCATCGACAAGCAGGGGCACGTCGCCAGGACGAAGATGGCACGCGCGGGAAGCCGCCGTCGCAAGAGTCCGGCCCGCAAGACGGCCCGCAAGACGACCGCTCGTCGTCGCACGAGCGCGCGCAAGACGACCAAGCGCAAGACCAAGGCGTCGCCGCGGAAGAAGGCCACGGGCCGCAAGAAGACCACCCGCAAGGCGAGCGCCCGCAAGAAGACGGCGCGGAAGACCACGTCGCGGCGCAAGCCGGCTCGCAAGGCCTCGTCGCGGAGCACCACGCGCCGGAAGACCACGGCGCGCCGTCGCACGTCGGGACGCTGATCGCGTCGCCGTCTGGCGGCGGTCCGAAGGGCGCTGGACGCCCGCGTACGAAGGGCCGGTGAGCGAAGCGCTCGCCGGCCTTTTGCGTCCCGCCGTGGCTTGGGGCGAGGGGGCCATTCCCGGGCTCGCGCTTTTGCTGGCCTCGTCGCCAGCCGATACTCTCGCCGCCGAGGCGATCGAGAATGCAGCAAGACGACGCGAGGCGGTCTGGCTCCGGTTCCGACGTGCCGGATTCCGCGTCGCCGCGGGATCCGGCCGCAGCCGACGCGTCGGCCGAGCTGGCGGAGGCCGACAGTGGCGACAGAGCCGACCGCGCCGGCGGGACCGGCTCGGGCCTCGTGCGGAGCGGCGAGATCGAGGCGGCCCGTCCCTCGGGAAGCGGGCAGCGCTACGCGATCCTGGTCGTCGACGACGAGGAGGCCATCCTCGAATCGATCGATCTGACCCTGTCGGAGGACTATCGCGTCTTCACGGCATCGAGTGGCGAGGCCGGTCTCGAGATCCTCGAGCGCGAGGAAATCGCGCTGATCATCGCCGACCAGGTCATGCCCGGACTCACCGGAGTCGAGTTCCTCGAGCGCTCGATCGAGCGCCGACCCCAGGCGATCCGCATCCTGCTGACGGGCCATGCCGACATGGACGCCGTGGTTCGGGCGGTGAACGAGGGCCGGATCTACCGCTACATGACGAAGCCGTGGGAGCCGGACGCCCTGCGTCTCGACGTGAAGCGCGGCCTCGAGGTCTACGAGCTCGCCCACGAGCGGTCGCAGCTCGGAGCCGCGCTGCGAGACGCCCACGAGCGCCTTCATCGCGAGAACGTCTATCTCCGGCGGGAGGTCCAGAAACGCTACGCCTTCAGCGAGATCCTGGGCGAGAGCCCCGCCATGCAGCGGATCTTCGACGTGCTCGAGAAGGTCGCCGAGACCGACGCCACCGTGCTCCTGACGGGCGAGACCGGGACCGGCAAGGACCTGGTGGCTCGAGCGGTGCACTACGCCGGCCCCCGCAAGGACAAGCGCTTCCTGGCCCAGAACTGCGGCGCACTCCCCGAGACGCTCCTCGAGAGCGAGCTCTTCGGTCACAAGCGAGGGGCGTTCACCGGCGCCCACGTCGACAAGAAGGGTCTGTTCGAGATCGCCGACGGAGGCACGATCTTTCTCGACGAGATCGGCGAGACCACGCCCGGAATGCAGGTACGGTTGCTGCGTGTGCTCCAGGACGGTGAGATCCGGCCGCTCGGGACGGCCGACACCCGGCGGGTGGACGTACGGATCGTCGCTGCGACCAACCGCGATCTGGCCCGCGAGGTGGCCGAGAACCGCTTTCGCGAAGACCTCTACTATCGGCTGCGGGTGGTCGAGATCGGCATGCCTCCGCTGCGCGAGCGTCGCACCGACATCCCGCTGCTCGCCCATCATTTCCTCGACGCGGCCAACAAGAAGATGGGCCGTGGCATCAAGGGGTTCACCAACGAGGCGATGGATCGGCTCATGGCCCACGATTGGACGGGCAACGTGCGCGAGCTCGGCAACGAGATCGAGCGGGCCGTGGCGTTGGCGGGAACCGCCGACACCATTGGCCTTGACATGTTCTCCGAGCACATCCGGGGAGTCAGCGGGCGTCTCGATCCGGCCTTCGAGACCGTGCTCGAGGAGCACGATCTGAATCGCGCGGTCGACGAGCTCAAACGGATGATGATCGTGCGGGCGATCGAGCAGGCGGGCAGCAAGAGCCGCGCGGCCGAGCAGCTCGGGATCCCCCGCCAGTCGCTCCAGAAGATGATGAAGCGGCTCGGCCTCTCCGAGCCCAGCGAGGGAGCGGGCTAGGCCAGCCCTTTCCAGGTGCGAAGCCAGCGCCAGGCCGACGCGACGATGCGGTCGATGTCGGACTGGACGGCCTTCCAGCCGAGCTCGCGGCCGGCGCGCGTCGGGTCGGCCACCAGCTCCGGGGGATCGCCCGCCCGGCGCTCCGCCTCGCGCACCGGCACCGGCGCGCCCGTCACCCGCTCGACGGCGGCGAGCACCTCGCGGTTCGAGGTGCCGAGCCCTGTCCCGAGATTGAAGGCGCCGCCCGGCCCGCCCGTGAGCAGCGACTCGACGGCCGCCACGTGGGCCGTCGCC
>CAYYUT010000491.1:0-3173 GCA_964474935.1 uncultured Spirochaetales bacterium | reverse complement strand
CCGCCGCGGTCTACGAGATGGTGGACGATCCCGAGAAGCCGGGACAGAAGAAGCGCGTGTCCTCGGAGATCACACCTTCCTCCACGCCCGCCAGCCCGACCACCGCCTTGTAGAGCGATCCGGGTGGATACTGGCCAGCCACGGCGCGGTGGTGCAGCGGGCGCCTCGGATCCTCGAGCATCGCCTGCCAGTGCTCCGGCTCCCGGATGCCCACGAACCAGTTGGGGTCGAAGGCGGGGCGCGAGACCAACGCCAGCACGTCGCCGTTGCGGGGATCGAGGGCCACCACCGCGCCGGCATGGGGCCGGGGGTCGTCGGCCTCTGCGTCGGCCGGCCGGAAGGCGCGTTCCGCGTCGCGTTGGAGCTCGAGGTCGAGCGCCAGGACGACGTTTCCGCCGGGACGCGGCCGCACCTCGTCGAGCACCTCGACCTCGCGACCCGTCACGTCCACCACCACGTTGCGGCCACCCGCCTTGCCCCGGAGATGGGCTTCGTAGCGTTGCTCGATGCCGCGCTGGCCTACCACGTCCCCTCCGCGGTAGTCGGCGAAGTCGCGCGTCGCGAGCTGCCGCTCGCTCACCTCGCCGATCGTGCCGAGCAGGTGCGCCGCGGCCCGACCCTCCGGGTACTCGCGGCCCGGCCGGATGTCGATGCTGACGCCGGGGAGCGCGAACCGGTGCGACTCGACCCGCGCCAGCCGTTCGTGGCCGAGATCCGGATCGAGCACCACCGGTCGGAACCCGCGCGAGCCACGTCCCTTTGCGAGCTTCGCCTCGAGGCCAGCGGGTTCGGTGTCGAGCAGCTCGCCGAGCACCCGGAAGGTGACGTCGGTCCGCACCAGCTCGTCGGGAATCACCTGGAGGGCGAATGCGGGCCGCCAGGTGGCGAGCTCGCGCCCGTCGCGGTCGAGGATCTTGCCACGGGGCGCCTCGAGCCGGATCGTACGGATCCGGTTGCGCTCGGAGCGCAGACGATGCTCGTCGCCCTCGACGACCTGGAGCTGGAACAGACGCAGGCCGAATCCGGCGAACACCGCCAGCACGAGCCCGATGAGGACGCGCAGGCGTCGCTCGTCGTGCATCTCGAGATTGGCTCCGAGCCTCGACACGATGGAGCTCCCGTTCTGGCACGCGCCCGGATCGCGCCCGTCTGCGGCCCGCGCGCCCGGCTGGCTGGTGTGTCTAGCCGGTGTGCCGGCCTGGTCCGAACCAGAGCGGGCGCCGTGCGCGCTCGTCGACGCCGATCGCGTCGAGGATGCCCCATGCGAGAGCACGCACCAGCGGGGCGGCGAAGGCGTTCACCCCGACCTGGGTGGCGAGGTCGCCGAGGAACCGGGCGTCGATCGGAGCCGTCCCCGCGAAGAACCGGGTGGCCAGCACCAGCCCGGCACCGTTCAGGGCGGTGATCCCCGCGGCCAAGACGGCAAACGGGAGCAGCCTGCGGAGATCGAGCTGTCGCGCGGCCACCCGGGTCGCGGCGAACGCCAGGATCCAGAGCAGGGCGTGTTGGCCGAAGAGCGAGCCGGCCAGGACGTCGGCGGTATAGCCGAGAGCGACCGACAGGATCAGGCCGCGCGCGCCGGAGCGGGTGACCCCGACGGCGAGGACGACCAACAGCCCGACATCGGGCAGCCAGACGCTCGGGAAGAAGCCCGCCGCCGCGCCTCGCACGATCAGGGCGAGCAGGCCCAGCGCGAACAGCGCGAGATCCGCCTTCACGGAGCCCCGGCCGACGCATCGCCCGACGACGTCTCGCCGGGCGGGAGATCGCCGGGCAGCGGCTCCAGCGCGGACGCGGGATCGGGCTCCGGCGTGGCCCCGCCCGGCGGCGCGTCGTCGTACAGCAGGTCCATCGCAGGCCCCCTCCAGAGCATCACGAAGACCTGCTCGAGGCGCCCTAAATCGACCGCGGGCCGGATCAGGGCCCGTCGGGTCAGACCCACGAGCGACTCCTCGACCTCGACCACCTCGCCGATCCGGAGGCCTTTCGGATAGACCGCGCCGAGGCCCGAAGCGATCACCACGTCGCCCACCGCGACGTCGTCGCCGCGCACCACGAGCTCGAACTCGAGACGGTCGGTGCCCAGCCCGCGCACGATCCCGCGGGCCCGACTCCGCTGCACGATCCCGTGGATGGCGCTCTGCCGGTCGAGCAGGAGCATCGTGCGTGCACCGCGCGAGGCCGTGGCGGTGACCAGCCCGACCACGCCCTGGTCCGTGATCACTGGCATTCCCGACGCGACGCCGTCGTCGCGCCCGCCGTCGAGAAGCAGCGCGCGGAACCAGGGCGACACGTCCTGGCCGACGACCTCGAGCGGCAGCATCGGGATCTCGAACTGCTCGCGCATCGCGGCGATCCGCTCGAGACGTCCGCTCTCCACCAGGGCCTCGCGCAGCTGGAGATTCGCATCGCGCAGGGCGGCATTCTCGCGCCGCAACGATTCGTTCTCGGCACGGGCGTGGGTGAGCGCGATGTACGACTCCCAGACGCCGCGGGCCAGATCGGCGGGCGTCGTCACGGCGCGCTGGATGGGGATCGAGAGCTCGAGCACCAGCGCCGACAGCCAGGGGAGCCGGCCCTCGCGACCGGTGCTGCCGCGATCCCATTGCATGGTGATCAGGGCGACCAGCATCAGAGCCGCAAACAGGATGGGAGCGCGAAAGCGTCCCAGGATCTCGCGTAGCATTGCCCGCCCGTGACTGGTCCCGGGGGGTCAGGACCGGATCGTGACTTCCTTCAAGAGCTTGAGCTCGTCGAGGCAGCGACCGGTGCCGAGGGCGACGGCGGTCAGGGGATCCTCGGCCAACATCACCGGAAGACCGGTGGCGTCGCGGAGCAGGACGTCGAGATTGGCGAGGAGCGAGCCGCCGCCCACGATCACGATCCCCTTGTCGACGATGTCGGCCGAGAGCTCGGGGGGCGTGCGCTCGAGCGCGACCTTGACCGCCTCAACCACGGCGGTGACGGGCTCCTGCAAGGCCTCGCGGACCTCTTCGGACTTGATCTCGAGGGTCTTGGGGACGCCGGCCACGAGGTCGCGCCCCTTCACCTCCATCGACTTGATCTCCTCGGTGGGATAGGCAGTGCCGATGTGGATCTTGATGCGCTCGGCCGTCCGCTCGCCGATCAGCAGATTGTACTTGCGCTTCATGTAGTTGATGATCGCCTCGTCC
>CAYYUT010000490.1:0-3175 GCA_964474935.1 uncultured Spirochaetales bacterium | reverse complement strand
GTTCACCGACGACGCAGCCGTCATCGCCACCGGAGCGAGCGCGATGCTCTTCGTGTCGCTGATGCAGCCCTTCGACTCGCTCAACATCGTCTATTCCCACACCCTTCAAGGGACGGGCGACACGGTCTGGTCGTCCATTGCCAATGTCATTCTGTGTGGTGTGATCTTGCTCGCGGGTGGACTCGTAGTGGTGGTCTGGTTCCCCGAGCTGGGATCTCCCGCCGTGTGGGCACTCATGGCATGCTACGTCGTCGCGCTGGGTACAGCGATGAGGGTGCGATGGAGGCGCGGCAGCTGGAGGAAGATCGATTTGCTCAACCGTGCCGGGAACTCGATTCCGTCGCCCTCGGAACACTCGCTCGCGAAGCGCGGGAAGAGAATCGAGTTCGAGTCAACGTCGTCGATACTCGTCCAGCAGGATCCGTTGCCACAGGTTCCTTCTTCCAGCCGGCGACCCTAGCCAAGACCTAGCACAGTAGGATCGGGTCGATGCGCACGCTTCCCCACTACTCCAACCTGCTTCTCGGCCGCGACGATGCGCGCGCGGCCGTGGCGCGATGGCTCGACGAGGGACGTGCGGTGATCGTGACGGGGCCCGGAGGCGTGGGCAAGACGAGGCTGGTGGCCGAGGCGGTGCGGCCGCGGCGGGGGGTGCGGTTCTGTGATCTCACCGCCGTGCGCGACGCCCAATCTCTGTTTCACGAGGTCGTGCACACACTCGACGGCCGGAACGACCTCCAGCAGCCGCTGCACAGCGTGGTGCGCGCGGCGCGGGAGCTCCCGGGCCGGGTCCTCGTGCTCGACAACGCCGAAGCGGTGGCGGACGACGTGGGGCCCATCGTCGACGCGTTGCACACCGAGGCGCCGGGTCTCGGCCTGGTCGTCACGTCGCGCGTCACGGTGCCGGCCGGAGCGGCTGCCACGCTGGAGCTGGGCCCGCTCCCGCTCGAGGTGTCGCGTCGCTTGTTCCTCGACCGCATGCCCCCGCATCCGGTGGTCCCGGTAGACGCTGTGGACGACCGACCCGCCCTCGACGTCCTGTGCGAGCGCCTCGAAGGGTTGCCATTGGCCCTCGAGCTGGCCGCAGCTCGTCTCGAGGTGCTGACGCTGACGGGGCTCCTCGAACGCCTCGACCAGTCGGCCCTGGGCACCCTCGGCGACCCGGTGGGCGGTCGCTCGCTGGCCGCGGTGCTCGATCGCTCGCTCGCGCTGCTCGACGACTGGCATCGCGACGCCCTGGCGCAGCTGTCGGTGTTCCGCGGCAGTGTGCCCCTCGACGCCGCGGAAGCGGTGCTCCGGCCCGCGGACCAGCGCAGTCCGCTCGATGCGGTCCACGCGCTCGTCCGGCACCGTCTCCTGGTGCCCGAGCCCAGCACGTCGGAGCCCCGGTACCGGCTCTTCGAGGTGGTGCGGGAGCGCGCCGAGACGCTCGCCGCGCCAGAGGTCCGGCGTGCGGCCGAGGACCGGCACGGGGACTACTTCGCGGCCCTCGCCGAGCAGCGCCTGCGGCGGCCGGCCACGACCGACGAGGACCACGCCCGCGAGCTCGCCGACCAGGCCAACATGGCGGCGGTGTTCGCTCGCGCCCGGGAGGCCCCGCCCACGAGCGCGCGTCGTGCCTGGGGGGCGGCCAGCCTGGCGGTGCTGCCGGCCCGCACGCTGTGGCTCCCGGAGAAGCGGTTCGCGTTGACCCGCGACGCGCTGGCAGACGCCCCCCCTTCGGTGGCCCGCTCCATGCTCGAGCAGTGGACCGCGACCGAGCATCGCCACCGTTTTCAGCTCGACGAAGCGATCGCGGCCGCCCGGCGCGCGGTCGAAGCCGCCCGCGAGGTTGGCCACTGGGCCGAGCAGCTCAACGCGATGGGGTACCTGGCGAGCCTCGAGGAGGTGGACAGCGCCGACCACGCGTCGGCGGAGGACCGCTTCCGAGAGATCGCGGCCCTCGCCGAGGCGCACGACGAGCCGACGGTCCTCTCCACCGCCCTCGCCGCCGTCGCCAATGCGTCGATCCGCCTTGACTTCGATTGGGACCGGGTCCTGCCGCTGTACGAGGCCTCGCTCGCGGCGGCACAGCGCACCGGCGATCGTTCCTACGTGCACCAGGGCTTGTTCCACGTCGCGCAATGCCGGATGAATCAGGGTGCCTGGGCGGAGGCCCGGGAGCTGCTCCGACCGGTCCTCGAAGAGCCCGTGGCGCACGCGTCATCCTTCGAACGGATCCATCGCTACTGCCTGTGCGCCAAGGTGCAGCTGCTGGTCGGCGAGACAGACGACGCCGACGTCACCCTTGCGATGGTGGAGTCCGTGTCGCGACGCTCCGGGTTCGACTACTCCAAAGTGCGCCTGATCCGCGGCTGGATCGCGATCACGCAGGGGCGGCTCGAGGTCGCGCGCGAGGCGATCGCCCCGGTTCTGGCCAGGCCGCCGCCCACCTGGTTCGAGCATCAGAAGCGGGGCTTGGCGCACCTCGCAGCGGCGGCGGTGGCGGCCGAGCGCGGCGAGGCAGCGGTGGTCGATGCAGCCATCGCGGACGCCGAGCTCCACTGCGCGAAAGGACGATTGGCGCCCCCCGACGCGTTCTGCGCCGCCCTCCGGGCCATCACCGAGGGCCGACTCGACGATGCGCGCGAGCACGTCCGGCACGCTGGTGCGGTCCCCGACCTGGATGCCGGTCGGGTGGCCGTGGAGGCGATCCTCGCGCGCCTCTCGGCGACCCGCGACGCGTGGCAGGTCGCGGCGGACGGGCAGGGGTTCCGACGCGGTGACGAGGGGTGGGTCGAGCTCGGACGTCGCCGTACGCTCACGGGGATCCTCGCCGCACTGTTGGCCGCTCGCCCCGACAGTCTCGATGTGGACGACCTGTTTTCGGCCGGGTGGCCAGACCAGCAGGCCGTCCCCGCCGCCCGCAAGAACCGGGTCTACGTGGCGCTCAGCACGCTGCGCAAAGCAGGCTTGGCGGACCTCGTCGAGCGCACCAAGGAGGGTTGGCGGCTCGATCCCCAGGCGACCATCGACGTGGTCTGAGGCTAGTTTAGTCCGAGAAGAGCCAGCTCACTTGCCTCTACCCGCTCAACACATCCGCTCGTGGGCTCTTGATGCTCGCCACCCGCCCGTCAAACCGGACTCCGGGCGAGGGCACGACTCCACGGCGTAGGACGTACGCCGCTTGCAGCCA
>CAYYUT010000489.1:0-3181 GCA_964474935.1 uncultured Spirochaetales bacterium | reverse complement strand
AAGGCAGCGGCCTTTGGAGCCGCCATTTGCAGGTTCGAGTCCTGCCGCCCCAACCTGTTCGACACCTCGGTCCGGCGCTCCGCGGTCGCGGCGCGGGGCCAGTGGGAGTAGCCTGGGGCAGCGATTGATGGCACGGCATGTCGCGGCCGGTGGCGGGTGGCCCGGCCCCGGGCGGCGTTTGCGCCGTCCGGTCGACGATCGCATGTGAAGCGGCTTCGCCGAGGGTGAGTCCACCACTCGGCCGGGAATCTCATGAGACAGCTCAAACTCTTCTCGGGCAATTCGAACCGCGGTCTCGCCAACGCCATCGCGGCCGGGCTCGGCATCGAGATCGGCCAGGCCGAGGTCAGCACCTTCAGCGACGGCGAGGTGAACGTCGAGATCCGCGAGAACGTGCGCGGAATGGACTGCTTCGTGCTCCAGTCGATCTCGGCGCCCGCCAACACGCACTTGATGGAGCTGCTGATCATGGTCGACGCGCTTCGCCGGGCGTCTTCGCGTCGCATCACCGCCGTCATCCCGTACTACGGCTATGCGCGCCAGGATCGCAAGGTGCAGCCGCGAGCCCCGATCACCGCCAAGCTCGTCGCCGACCTCATCTCGGTCGCCGGCGTCGATCGCATGCTCTGCATCGATCTGCACGCCGGCCAGATCCAGGGATTCTTCGACATGCCGGTCGACAACATCTTCGCGACACCGGTGCTGCTCGAGGCGATGCGACGTCACTCGTCGGGCGAGCTCGCGATGATCTCGCCGGACGCCGGCGGTGTGGAGCGCGCCCGGGCCTACGCCAAGCGCCTCGGAGCACCGCTCGCCATCATCGACAAGCGACGCGCGTATGCGAACGTGGCCGAGGCGATGCACGTGATCGGCGACGTCGACGGCCGTGACTGCGTCATGGTCGACGACATCGTGGATACGGCCGGCACCCTCACCGAGGGGGCGCGGGCGCTCAAGGCCGCCGGTGCGCGCCGCATCTCGGCCGCGATCACGCACCCGGTCCTGTCGGGGCCAGCGATCAAGCGTCTCGAGGAATCCCCCATCGAGCGATTGATCGTCACCGATACGATTCCGCTTCGGGACAACGCCCGCGACTGTCCGAAGGTCGCGGTCTATTCGATCGCCACGCTGCTCGGCGAGGCGATTCGTCGGATCAACAACGAAGAGAGCGTGAGCTCGCTCTTCGTCTGAAGAGCGAAGGAGAGAGACCGTGACGGAAACGAGTGCCCTCGTGGCGGAACATCGATCGGCGACCGGGAAGGGAGCCGCACGCAAGCTCCGCGCAGCCGGACGAATACCCGGCGTGGTGTACCGGGCGGGCGCCGAGGCGACGCCGGTGGCGCTCGATCTTCGCTCGCTCGAGCGTCTGCTCGCCAAGAGCGATCAGGGCATCAACACCCTGATCGATCTGAGCATCCAGGGTGAGGGCGCGCCCGTGTCCAAACGGGTGATGGTCCGCGAGCTTCAGCGCGATCCGGTCTACGGCCAGTTCACCCACGCCGACCTCTACGAGATCGACATGACCGAGCGGATCGAGGTCGAGGTGCCGATCCATCTGACCGGCAAGTCGCAGGGTGTCGAGGAGGGCGGCCTGCTCGACCATCAGCTCCGCGAGCTCGAGATCGAGTGTCTTCCGGGATCGATCCCCGAGGAGATCGTGGTCGACGTGAGCGCGCTCCAGATCGGCGACTCGCTGCATGTGGGTGATCTCGCGATCCCGGGTGACATCGAGCTGCGCACCGACCGGGACCTCGCCGTCGTCTCGGTGATGCCTCCGACGGTGGCGGAGGCCGAGCCCACCGAGGAGGGCGCCGAGCCGGAGCTGGTCCAGGATTCCGCTGGCGAGAAGGGCGCATCCGGCGAGGAGAAGTCGGACTGACGGGCGCCTTGCGGCGTCTGCCACACGGGCGTTCGCCCTTCGCCGCGGCGGCACCGTGAAGCTCGTTGTCGGGCTCGGGAATCCCGGCCCGCGCTACGCCGACACACGTCACAACGTGGGCTTCCGGATCGTCACCGAGCTGGCGAGGCGTCACGGGATCGTGCTCGACCGGAACCGCTTCGGGGGCCGCTTCGGAGCGGGCCGCGTCGACGGCATCGACGTCGGGCTTCTCCTGCCCGAGACCTTCATGAACCAGTCGGGAGCTGCCGTGGCCGCGGCGGTCGACGCACTCGGGATCACGGCTCCTGATCTGATGCTCGTCGTGGACGATCTCGACATGCCGTTCGGCCGTTTGAGGATTCGCCACGGGGGTGGCCACGGCGGCCACAACGGGCTTCGCGACATCCTCGCGGAGCTCGCAGGCGAAGATGTCCCCCGGCTGCGCTTCGGCGTGGGCCGGCCCGGGCCGGGAACCAGCGCCATCGACCACGTGCTCGGAGCGTTCACGCCCGACGAGTGCGAGATCCTGCCCGAGCGGGTGGGCCATGCCGTGTCGGCCCTCGAGTGCGCTGTCGTCGACGGCGTGGAGCGCGCCATGAACCGCTTTCACCAGCGCGCCGCCCCCGACATCGACATGGCCGACGCCACGCATCCAGAAAACACCACGGTCGCTCGCGAGCCTGGCCGTCAGCCGGTAAAGTCGCCGAAAACGCAGACCGATGTGGCCCAGGGAACCGACTGCGGAGACCCCCATGGCCACGGCACTACCGAGTGAGCAGCGCGATCCCCCCATGGCCGACGGTCTGACCGCCTCCGCATCGATCGACCGCCCGGCGCTCGCTGAGCGCATCGCCCGACCCTTCCAGCGCTTCCTCGATCTCGAGATCTCGAGCGCCCTCGTCCTGCTCGCGATGACCGTGCTCGCCCTCGTCTGGGCCAACTCCCCGTTCGGCGAGAGCTACGACCACCTGCTCCACGAGAAGGTCGGCATCGCCTTCGGCGACCATTCATTCAATCTCTCGATCAATCACTGGATCAAGGCGATGCTGATGGCGATCTTCTTCTTCCTGGTCGACATGTAGATCACGCGCGAGATGGTCATGGGGCACCTGTCGACGCGCGCCCAGGCCATGCTTCCCGTGATGGCGGCGCTCGGTGGGATGGTGCTTCCGGCCGGGATCTACCTGGCCGTCCACGCGGGGTTCGACGCGAGCCACGGCTGGGGCTTCCCGATGGCGACCTACATCGCCTTCTCTGTGGCCGCCATGTCGGTGCTCGGGATCCGCGTGCCCTCCTCGCTCA
>CAYYUT010000488.1:0-3186 GCA_964474935.1 uncultured Spirochaetales bacterium | reverse complement strand
CGACCTGTCGCGCAGCCGCGGTGGCGAGGGGCACCATGGCCCCGGCCACCTCGACCTCACGCCCGTCGATCGCTTCGAGCAGGGCCCGGCGGTCGGCTGCCACGAGGTCGATCACGTCCTTCTCGAGGGCTTCGTCGGCGCCGATGGCAACCGACTCCCGCACCGCCTGCACCGCCCATTCTGCATTTCGTTCGCGCTCGTTCGCGATCGACTCCATGAAGGTCGCGGCGAAGTTCTCGGCCTTCTCCGCGGCGAAGTCGCGCGGAGCCGGAGAGTCCTCGTCGTCCTGGGCCGGGGGAGCGCCCCCACCCCCGCCGATGGCGACCGGGTGGGCCGCCCCGATGCTGGTGCCGGGCGCCATCGCGGCCACGTGGCCAGCGAGCGTGATGAAGGTGCCCGCCGAGGCCGCCCAGGCCCCGCGCGGCGCCACGTAGACCACCACCGGCAGCGAGGCATTGAGGATGGCCTGGATGATGTCCTTGGTGGACGAGAGCAGACCGCCCGGCGTATCGAGTTCGATCAGGAGCAGGTGCGCGCCGTCGCTCTCGCTGGTCGTGATGGCCGTCTGGATGTGGTCGGACGAAGCCGGATTGATCGAGCCACGGATCTGGATCACGTTGATATGACCGGCGGCCGCGGCCTCGCCTCCGCCCGCCACGACCAGCCCGGCCAGCGCGAGGAGCGCCACGACCCGGCGCGCGACGACTGAGGGCCTCACGAAGAACCTCCTTCGATCTTCTCGATGCGGTCGAAGAGGCGCGCCGCGACCTCGGCCTTCGAGAGCATGGGCAGGCTCTCGACGTCGCCTCCCGGCCAGACGAAGCTCACGACATTCGTATCGACCTCGAAGCCCGCCCCGGCCTGACGGACGTCGTTGGCGACGATCAGATCGCAGCCCTTGCGTGCCAGCTTGCGTCGGGCGGCGGCGAGCACGTCCTGGCTCTCTGCCGCGAATCCGATCACGACCCGACCGTCCCGCCGGGCAGAGATCTCGGCGAGGATGTCGGGATTGCGGACCAGCTCGAGCCGGAGACCCTCGCCCTCGCCGAGGTCCTCCTTCTTCATCTTCTGGGACGCGCGCTCGGCCGGCCGGAAGTCGGCCACGGCCGCGGCCATCACGGCGACGTGGCAGGCCTCGAACTCGGACCGCACGGCGTCGCGCATCTCGAGGGCCGTCTCGACATCGATGCGCACGACGCCCTGCGGAGTGGCCAGTGCCGTCGGACCGCTCACGAGCACCACCTCGGCGCCCCGCCGTGCCGCTTCGGCGGCGATCGCGAAGCCCATCTTGCCCGAGGATCGATTCACGAGGGCCCGCACCGGATCGATCGGCTCGCGCGTCCCTCCGGCTGTGACGAGCACCCGCCGCCCGGCGAGCGACGCGCTCCGGAACGCCCCCGTGGCCGCCTCCGCGATCCGGTCGGGCTCGCTCATGCGGCCTGCCCCTTCCCAGCCGCAGGCGAGCTCGCCGCTCTCGGGCCCGACGAAGTCGACTCCGCGCGCGCGAAGTGTCTCGACGTTCTGCTGGGTGGCCGGGTGATTCCACATCTGGACGTTCATGGCCGGGGCCATCAGCACCGGAGCGCGGGTCGCGAGGAGCACGGTCGACGGCAGATCGTCGGCCAGGCCGTGGGCGAGCTTCGCGAGAGAGTCGGCCGTGGCCGGCGCCACGACCACCAGGTCGGCTCCGTCGGCCAGCGCGATGTGGCTGATCTGACTCTCCTGGTCGGGATCGAACAGCTCGCTCCGGACCGCCTGACCCGACAGCGTCTCCAGGACGAGCGGCGAGACGAAGTGGCAGGCCGCCGGACTCATCGCGCAACGCACCACATGACCGCGCCGCACCAGGGCACGCACCAGCTCGGGCACCTTGTAGGCCGCGATGCCTCCCGTCACCAGCAACAGGACGGAGCGGGTCGCGTGTTCGCTCGAATGCGCGCTCAACTGGATGGCTTCCTCGTGTCCCGATCGTTGCGCGGCGTCCCCGGACGCTGGGTCGATCCGCCTCGACGGGGGCGGTCCCGCCCGGCTCCTGGCACCCGATGTCCCAGCGCTGTCCCAGCGCGCGTGCCCTGCCCGCCAATGCGAGCGCGGTCGATGACGTCGCATCCGGCACCGTCGCCGCGACTGGCGCCTTGGCCGCCCTCGGGACGGTTGTCGGAAATCACATGCGAAATCGACGGCTTCGCGACCCAGCAACCTTCGGCAGATTACCCGTCCGGCCCGCCAGCGTCGAGCATGGCGCGCCCCTGCCCGAGGCGTCGCGCGAGCCCGCGGCCGGTCGAGGCCTCTGCGTAGATCCGGATCAGGGGCTCCGTGCCCGAGCCGCGCCACATCAGGAAGCCACCCGGCAGCGCGAGCCGCAGTCCGTCGGTCCGGTCGACACCCTCGACCTCGGATCGTTCGATCGCCGCGGGGGGACGCGACACGAGCGCCGCCAGTCGGCCGCGTCGCCGGGCGGTCGCGGCGACCGCCGATCGCCCGCAGTGCGAGCTCCCGAAGCGTCGCACGAGGTCGTCCATCAGACCGTCCGCGTTCGTACCCCGGAGCGCGAGAGCCTCGGCGAGCAGCCCGATCGCGAGCACCCCGTCCTTGTCGAGGCTGGCGGGCTCCCACGCGAAGCCTCCGCTCTCTTCTCCCGCGACGTCCGTTCGGCCCTCGGCCAACGAGCGTGAGAGAACCCTGAAACCGATCGGATGGCGCTCGACCGTGAGCCCGTGGCTCTCGGCCACCCGTGCCACGAGCGATCCCGTGGCCACCGAAATGGCGACGCCGCGATGGGCCCGGCCCGTCGCGGCCAGGTGGTCGACCAGCAGGGCCAGGAGATCGGTCGCCGAGAAGACGCGCCCGCTCGGACCGGCCAGTGCGAAGCGATCGGCGTCCCCATCCGTCGCGACCCCCGACGCACCGGATCGGCGACGGACCGCTCCGATCAGGGGGGCCAGCCGCGCGGACACGGGATCGGGCGCGCCCGCCCCGAAGCAGGGGTCGGGCCAGCTCCGCACGGCGAGCACGCGCGCACCGGCCCCTTCGAGCCACCGATCGACCACACCGATGCCGCTGCCATGCATCGCGTCGTAGACCAGCCGGGGCCGCCGGCGCCGAATGGCGCCGAGGTCGATCCGGTCCGAGAGGGCGCGCAGGTAGTCCGGCACCAGATCGTCGCCCCCGAGCGCGGCGCCATTC
>CAYYUT010000487.1:1929-3197 GCA_964474935.1 uncultured Spirochaetales bacterium | reverse complement strand
GGGCGCGCAGCGCCTGTACGAGGGTGGCGGTCTCGGACTGGAGCCGGCGGTGGGGCTCGGACATGGTGCGAAGCTGGTCGTGGAGGCTCTGGTAGGCACCGGCCCGCGCCTTCTCGACCTCGCGCAGCTGGACGTCGACCTTTCCGAGCGATTCGCGGAGCGGGGCCACCATCGCGTCGATCGATTCCTTGCGGCGCTCGAGGTCTTCTCGCGCGCCCCGCTCGTAGGCGCCGAGCGAGGTCTTCGCGAGCGACAGGAAGGCCTCGTTGTTGCGCTGGAGCGCCGAGGCCGAGAGCGACTGGAAGGCATCGGCGAGGCGTTTCTCGGCGTCGGCCAGCAGGCCGAGCTTCTCGTTCGCGCCTTCGCGCTCGTGTTCGAGCGCCGTCTCGAGGCGAGCACGCTCGGCCCGACCCCAGAGCCAGCCGATCCCGACGCCGAGGACCGCACCCGCCCCCAGCCCGGCCGCCAGGGCCACGAGCACCCAGGGAAGCGCGGACGCGACGGGCTCGGGTCCCATCCGGCGAGGCTAGCGCTTCCGGAAGCTCGCCGAGAGGATGCGTTTGCGCAGACGGAGGGACCGGGGCGTCACCTCGAGGAGCTCGTCGTCCTCGATCCACTCGAGCGCGGACTCGAGCGTGAGCCGGCGCGGCGGCGAGAGCACCGCGTTCTCGTCCTTCCCGGCCGCCCGGATGTTGGTGAGCTTCTTCTGACGGCTGGCATTCACCACCATGTCGCCCGCGCGCCGGTTCTCGCCGACGATCTGGCCTTCGTAGACGGGCTCGCCAGCGCTGATGAACAGGGTCGAGCGCTCCTGGAGTCCATAGAGGCTGTAGGCCGTGGAGGTGCCCGACTCGCTCGCGACCAGGGCGCCCACTCCGCGCCCGGCGAGATCGCCGGCGTAGGGCTCGTAGCCGCGCACCGTCCGGTGGAGCACCCCCTCGCCCCGGGTGTCCGAGAGGAACTCGCTGCGGTAGCCGAAGAGACCACGGCTCGGTGCGACGAAGCGCAGCAGCACCCGGTCGCTCCGCTGCTCGATCTCCTCGAGACGCGCACGGCGTCCCACCATCTTCTCCATCACGATCCCGCGGTGCGCCTCCGGCACCTCGGCCACCACGTCCTCGACCGGCTCGCAGCGTTGGCCGTCGATCTCGCGCAGGATGATCTCGGGGCGCGAGACGGCGAACTCGTAGCCCTCGCGCCGCATGGTCTCGATCAGCACGCCCATCTGCAGCTCGCCGCGGGCCGCCACCACGAAGGACTCGCCGGCG
>CAYYUT010000487.1:0-1919 GCA_964474935.1 uncultured Spirochaetales bacterium | reverse complement strand
TCGCCTCCCCCTCGCCGCCCCGCTGGCCCCCCCCCCGGCCGGCGACCTCGGCGCCCTCCCCGGCCCCGGTGGTCACCTGGACCGACACGTTGCCGAGCGCCTCGCGCTCGAGCCGCTCCTCGATCTGGCGGCCCGTCAGGAACCGGCCTTCGCGCCCGGCGAACGGGGAGCTGTTCACGAGGAAGCGGACCCGGATCGTGGGCGGCTCGACCTCGATGCGGGGGAGCGGCTCGGGGTGGGCCGGATCGCAGAGCGTGTCGCCCACCTCGACGCTGTCGAGCCCTGCCATCGTGACGAGATCGCCCGCGAGCGCCTCGTCGAGCTCGACGCGCTCGAGGCCGCGCGCCCCGAAGAGCTTGGTGACGCGGAAGCTCTCGGCCGGTCCGTCGGCCCCGATTCGCTGCGCCCGCTCGCCCCGCCGGAGCCGGCCGCGCTCCACCCGGCCAACGACGAGACGTCCGACGAACTCGTCGTACCCGAGCGTGACGGCCTGGAACTGCAGCGGCGCATCGAGGTCGACCCGGGGAGCCGGGATGTAGGCTAGGATCGCCTCGAGCAGCGGTTGGAGGTCCTTGCGCTCGGCATCGGGCTCGAGCGCGGCGTTGCCCTGCTTGGCCGAGGCGTAGACGGTCGGGAAATCGAGCTGCTCGTCGGTCGCCTCGAGCGCGACGAGCAGATCGAACACCTCGTCGATCACCTCGCTGGCGCGCTGCTCGGGGCGGTCGATCTTGTTCACCACGACCACCGGGCGGAGCCCGCGCTCGATCGCCTTGCGCAGCACGAATCGCGTCTGGGGCATGACGCCCTCGACCGCGTCGACGAGCAGGAGGACGCCGTCCACCACCCCGAGGATCCGCTCCACCTCGCCACCGAAGACGGCGTGGCCAGGGGTCTCGACGAGCTGGATCCGCACTCCCCGGTAATCGAGCGCGGTGTTCTTGGCGAAGATCGTGATCCCGCGCTCACGCTCGAGATCGCCGCTGTCCATGGCCCGCTCAGACACCTCCTGGTGCTCACGAAACGCCCCGCACTGACGCAGGAGTCCGTCCACCAGGGTCGTCTTGCCGTGGTCCACGTGGGCGATGATCGCCAGGTTCCGGATATCGTCGCGCTGTTGGCTCATTGACGCGGCGCACCTTAGCAGACGGCCACTGTGCGGGGCGCCCGGGGGGAACGGGCCTCGCAGGCGGGTCGACCACCTCACCCGACGGAAACCGGACCTTCCGCATCTCCACGTGTAAGCGTCGAAAACCGTTCACATTTGTCCGGGGTTTTCGGGTAAGATCAGTGGCCTGAACGCTCGTTCAATCGACCCGCCACCGGCCCCGGTCGGCCCCGTTCGACACGAGCGAACGAAACCCGAACGGGCCCATCCGGCCGCACACCGGAGGGCTCCAGTCGCAGGTCGCCACCCGACGCGACCGGACCTGACGGTCGGAGGCGACCGTCGACGACTCAAGACAGATAGGAAGGCGAACCCGCATGAGCTCGAAGCACCTCGTCACGTTCGGCCTGCTCGCCACGCTGCTGCTGGCCGGCTGCCCCAACACCGAAGCCCCCGGCTTCAACCTCTTCGCGAGCCCGACCGGCGACGCCGTGGTGGTCACCGCCGATGGCACCCGGGCTTTCGCAGTGCGCACCGAGGCCAATCGCGTCCACGTGATCGACCTCGCGGCGGGCAGCCCGACCCAGTTCGAGGTGGTCGCGAGCATCGCGGTCGGCATCGACCCGGTGAGCCTGGCGCTGCGACCGGGCGAGAACGAGCTCTGGGTCTCGAATCACGTGTCCGACTCGGTCAGCGTCATCGACATCGTCCCGGGCAGCGCCACCCAATACAGCGTGGTCGACACCGTCCAGACCTGGGACGCCTTCTTCGTCACCACCATCGCCGAGCCGGACGGGATCGCCTTCGCCAACGC
>CAYYUT010000486.1:0-3198 GCA_964474935.1 uncultured Spirochaetales bacterium | reverse complement strand
AGCCTACTCGTTCGCCGACGGCACCCGACGCGCGCTCGACCGCCCTGCCGTCCGTCGTTTCGCCTAGGCCGCGTCGATCGGCGGTGTGGTGACCCTCCTGACCCTGTTCGAGCCGGCCTTCTACCGGGCAGGTGCCACGCTCGACCTGAGCCACGCGAGCGATCCGATGCGCGAGGCGCTCGTGGTCGATCCCGCCGAGATCGAGCGGATCGTCGCGGAAGTGGACGGCGGCCTCCCGCTGGCGAGCCTGCCCCCGCCGGGCCCGCCCTGGCTCGGGCCGGCCATCGAGCGGGTGCGCGGGCGACGGGATCCGGCGTCGCGATTCGCCGAGGGCCTGCGGATCGACCAGCTCGGCGACGGTCGGGTCCGCGTGAGTGTGGCGGCGCGGTCCCCCGAGCTCGCGCAGTCGCTGGCCGACTCGATCACCCACTCGATCCGCGCCACCGCGCGCGCGCGTCGTACCCAGGCGCTCGAGAGCCAGCTCGTCGAGGCGCGCCGGGAGATGGCGGCCCAGAAGCGACGTCTCCTCGACGCCCGGCGAGCCCTCGCCGAGCATCAACTCCACCATCCCGTCCTGGTGGGCGAAGGGGTCCGTGAGTCGCGGATCGCGGGACTCGAGGCAGAGCGCATCGAGGCGACCAAGCACCGCACCGAGCTCGCCGCTCTGCTCGAGTCGGCGAGGCAGGCGGGGGCCGACGCAGTCGAGCCGATGCGCGAAGACGAGCGGCTCGCCCGGCTCCGTCAGCAGCGACCCGGCCTCGTCCTCGAGCTCGACGAGCTCGGCCAGCAGTTCCGACCCGAGTATCCCGAGTTCGCCCGCGCGCGGCGCCGCCTCGCGCGCCTCGACCAGCAGATCGAGACCGAGCAGGATCGCCTCCTCTCCGAGCTCGCCCTCGAGCATCGGACCTCCATCGAGCGCGAGCGCGCGCTGCGCGAAGCCATCGCCGACGAACGCCGCGCGATCCACCAGGAACCCGGCGTCGATCCGCGCGGAGCGAGCCTCGAGGCGCGCGTGGCGATGGAGCAGGAGCTCCTGGCCGCCATCCGCACCCGACTCGACGCGACTATTCGCGACGGCGAGATGCGGATCGCCGTCCCCCGTCTGATCGAGAGCAGCGCCCGACCCGAACGAGCCGCCGGTCCGAGGGCGTTGCTGCGAGGCGTGGTGGCCGGGGCGATCGTCCTCGCCATGAGCCTGACCGCCTCCGCCTGGCGCCGTTGGCGCGAGTGGCGCCTCGCCCGGCGGGCGCTGCGGTTCGAGGCCTTCGTCGAACCGGCCGAGCCTTTCGGTCGCCTGATCGCTGCGCCCTCCCATCCTCGGCTCGGCCCGTCGGCCGGCGAGATTCCGCTCCTGCCGGCCGGGCCCCTCGCGCTCGAGCCGAACGCGGGCGCCGTGGCGGGCCTCGCTCCGACCAACATCCGGGGAACCCGCATCTTCACCTGTCTGCGAAACGGCGAGGGCCGAACCGTGACCGCGCTGCGGACCGCCCAGGCCCTCGCCCAGCAGGGTCTGCGCGTGGTGCTCGTCGACGCCGATCTGCGCGAGCCCTCGATCCATCGGCTGGTCGGGGCGCGGGAAGAGCCGGGATTGGGCGACGTGGTGTCGCGGCGCACGCGCTGCAGCGACGCCATCCGTTCGACCCGGGTCGCGAACCTGGCCGTGCTGACGGCGGGGCGTCGGAGCAGCGCACCCGAACGACTGATTCGCTCCCAGGAGATGGTCGACCTGCTCCATTACCTCGAGGAACGCAGCGACCACGTGATCCTGTGTGCGCCCGCGCTCGAGAGCCATCCCGACACGTTCTGCTTGGCGGGCTCGGCGACGGCCGTGACGATCGTGGTCGATCCGGTCCGCTCGAGCCCCGAGGAAGCGCTCGAGGCCGAGCAACGGCTGCGCGAGGCCGGAGCGCTGGCGGTCGAGACGGTGAGCGGCCGGCCAATCGGTCCGACGGGTCTGAGTCGCTCGGATGGCTCCGATGCCTCGACCGGGCCGAGCCGGCCACCCGGCTGGACCGGTTCACCCGCTTCACCGGATCGATCGACGTCCGCGCCCGTCGTGATCGACGTGATCCCGTAGTGGCCTGTCCCCGAAGCCGTGGAGGCAGCCGGGGCGAGGGCTTTTCTTCGCGGCGCCGGGCGCTCCAACGCGAAGCTCGCCCGAGCAGAACGCAGGGCTCATCGAGAACAGACTAGGAACCGGCGCGCACCGGTGACGGAGAAGTCGACCTCGCCGAAGGCTCGGGCGCCCGCTGCCCGCGCTGCCGGCCCGCGAGGGACTCGAGGCGTTCGAGCAGAGGCTGCAGCGTCTCGGGGAGCCGGAAGCCGCCGGCGCGCACCAGACCGAGCGCGCGGCGCTCGTGCCGCTCGGGACTGGCCGCGGCCTCGACGAGGGTGGTGCCGATCGCGTCCGCGTCGCACGGATCGAAGTAGAAGGCCGCCGGACCGGCCACCTCCGGGAGCGAGCCGGCGCGCGAGAGTGCCACCACCGTGCCGCACGCCATCGCCTCGAGCGCCGGTAGACCGAAGCCCTCGGCCAGCGAGGCCACCACCAGGAGACGAGCGCCGCGATAGAGCGCCGCGAGGTCGGCCTCGCGCACGCGCCCGATCGCCCGCACACCGAAGTCACCCGCGTCGTCGAAGCCCAGCGAGGCGAGGTCGTCGGGCGACGTGCACAGCACCAGGGGATGCCGCTGCCGCCATTCGCGCGGCAGTCGGACATAGGCCGCGACCAGCCGCGCGAGGTTCTTATGGGGCGCGGCGCTTGCGAGCGCCAGCAGGTATCCGGCGTCCGGGATCCCGTAGCGGGCGCGCGCGAGAACGTCCGAGGGCTGCGGATCCGGACGAAACGACGGAGAGCATGCGTTCGGCGCGACGAGGACGCGCTCGGGATCTATCCGGAAGCGACGCGCAATCTCGCTCCGCGAGTGCTCCGAGACCGTCACGATCACCTCGGCTCGGGCGAGCGAATCGCGCATGCGCCATTCGAAGTAGCGACGGTAGGGAAGCGCCCCGTAGTCGAGCGGGATCAGGTCGTGGACGACGCAGACCGCCGGGCAGCGCAGCCCGCGCGGCAGCTTGTAGTAGGGCGACAGGAATGCATCCCAGGCGCGCCCCTCGCGGAGGGCGCTCCGCTCGGCGTGCCGGAACGTCGACCAGTCTTCGAGGGAAGACCAGCCCCGGCCCCGTCCAGGTAGCGCC
>CAYYUT010000485.1:0-3200 GCA_964474935.1 uncultured Spirochaetales bacterium | reverse complement strand
GGAAGCGCGGTGGAGCGGGCTCGACGTTCGCTCTCGCGCTCGCTTCCGGACGTGTCGGTCGGGCTTCACGTGGCGGCCGAGTGGGGCGAGGATCCGGCGGCGCTCGAGCGCTGCCGGGCCGACATCGAGCAGGGCGACCTCGTCATCGCCCACATGCTCTTCATGGAGGAGCACATCCAGCCGGTGCTCCCCTGGCTCGAGCGGCGTCACGCGCAGTGCGACGCGCTCGTGGGCTGCATGTCGGCCGAGTCGGTCAGTCGGCTCACCCGCATGGGGCGCCTCGACATGTCGACGAGCGACACCGGTATCCTGGCGCGGTTGAAGGGCCTGCGAGGCAAGCGCAAGCCGGGCGGTGGCGCAGGCGCGCAGCAGGCGGCGATGCTGCGTCGGATCCCCAAGATCCTGCGCTTCATACCCGGGACGGCCCAGGATCTGCGCGCCTACTTCCTGACGATGCAGTATTGGCTCGCGGGCTCCGACCAGAACGTCGCCAACATGATCCGCTTCCTGGTGAATCGCTACGCGAGCGGTCCGCGCGCACACCTGCGCGGGGCCACGAAGGCGGCGCTCCCGAAGGAGTATCCCGAGACCGGCGTCTACCATCCGCGTCTGCGCGGAAGAATCTCCGCCACGGCCCGTTCGCTCCCGAAGGCGCCGCCGCGCGCTCGGGGCACCGTGGGTCTGCTCGTGATGCGCTCGTACGTGCTGGCCGGGAACACCGGGCACTACGACGGCGTGATCGCAGCGCTCGAGGCTCGCGGGCTCCGGGTGATCCCGGCCTTCGCCAGCGGCCTCGACGCGCGCCCCGCGATCGAACGCTACTTCCAGGACGAGGGGCGCACGGCGATCGACGCGCTGGTCTCGCTCACGGGATTCTCGTTGGTGGGCGGCCCGGCCTACAACGATGCGGCCGCGGCCGAGGACGTGCTGGCCGAGCTCGACGTGCCGTACGTGGCGGCGCATGCCGTCGAATTCCAGGGGCTCGAGCAGTGGCAGGCCTCCGAGCGGGGGCTCCTCCCGATCGAGTCGACCATGATGGTCGCGATCCCCGAGCTCGATGGGGCCACCGGGCCGATGGTGTTCGGCGGCCGTTCGTCCAGGGATGCAGACGGCGGGAGCCGCGACATGGCTGCCGATCCCGAGCGCGCCGAGCGGCTCGCCTCCCGCGTCGATCGACTCATCGCCCTGCGACGGACGCCCGTCGCAGAGCGCAAGGTCGGCATCGTGCTCTTCAACTTCCCGCCCAACGCCGGGAATACCGGCACGGCGATGTCGCTCTCGGTCTTCGAATCGCTGCATCGCACCCTGCAGGCGATGGCCCGGGCCGGGTACGGCGTGAAGGTGCCCGAGAGCGTCGATGCGCTGCGTGAGGCCGTGGTCGAGGGCAACGCCGCGCAGCTCGGCGCGCATGCCAACGTGCACACCCGGATTCCGGCGAACGACCACGTCCGGCGGGAGCCCTGGCTCGCCGAGATCGAATCGCAGTGGGGGCCGGCGCCGGGGCGCCAGCAGACCGACGGCAGCTCGATCTTCGTGCTCGGCGAACAGTTCGGAAACGTGTTCGTCGGTGTGCAGCCGGCCTTCGGTTACGAAGGCGACCCGATGCGGCTCCTGTTCGAGAAGGGCTTTGCGCCGACCCACGCCTTCGCGGCCTTCTATCGCTTCCTGCGCGAGGATTTCGGGGCCCACGCCCTGCTGCATTTCGGAACCCACGGCGCGCTCGAGTTCATGCCGGGAAAGGAAGTCGGGCTCTCGGGGGCGTGCTGGCCCGATCGAATCCTCGGGGACGCCCCGAACCTCTACCTCTATGCCTCGAACAACCCGTCCGAGGGTACGATCGCCAAGCGGCGCGGCTCGGCCACGCTGCTCAGTCATCGCACCCCGCCGGTGACGCATGCGGGTCTGTATCAGGGTCTGCAGGACCTCAAGGGCACGATCCAGCGCTGGCGCAGCCTGGCTCCCGACGCCACCGACGAGCGGGACGACCTCGCCGCCCTGATCCAGGCCCAGGCCAGCGCCGTCGATCTCGCCGCGGCCGAGCCGGCCTGGGACCGCGACGTCGACGCCTCGGTGGCCCGGCTCTGGGAGGCCATGGCGGAGTTCGAGGCGACGCTCATCCCGTGTGGTCTGCACGTGGTGGGCGAGCCCATGTCGCGGGACGACCGGATCGAGATGCTCGGCGCGATGGCCGAGGCCTCGTCGAGCCCCTGTGACGACCGCCGCGTGATCGACGCGGTGGTGGCGGGAGCTCCGGCGCGCGAGGCCCTGAGGCGCGGAGGCGTGGCCGAGGACGAGGCCTCGCTCGCGGCGGTGACCGAGCTGATCGAGGTCGAACGACTCCTCGCCACCGACCACGAGCTCCCCTCGCTGCTCCGGGCCCTCGAGGGTCGCTTCATCCGGCCCGCGCCCGGCGGCGACCTCCTGCGCACGCCTGGCGTCCTGCCGACCGGGCGCAATCTGCACGGGTTCGATCCGTTCCGTATGCCGAGCGCCTTCGCGGTGCAGGAGGGGCTGCGCCAGGCCGAGCTGCTGCTCGACCGCCACCAGAGCCAGGGCCACGGATTTCCGGAGTCGATCGCGCTCGTCCTGTGGGGCTCCGACAACCTGAAGAACGAAGGCAGCTCCATCGCCCAGGCGCTGGCCCTGATCGGAGCGCGCCCCCGCTTCGACGGCTACGGCCGGCTCGCCGGCGCGGAGCTGGTGCCGCTCGACGAGCTCGGTCGGGCCCGAGTGGACGTGGTGATGACCCTTTCGGGGATCTTCCGCGATCTCTTCCCGCTCCAGACCCGGCTGCTCGCCGAGGCGGCCTTCCTGGCCGCGAGTGCCGACGAGCCCACCGACCGGAACTTCGTGCGACGCAATGCGCTCCGCCACCAGGAGACCCACGGCTGCGATCTCGAGACGGCGGCCCTGCGCGTGTTCAGCAACGCCAACGGCGCCTACGGAGCCAACGTCAGCCAGCTGGTTCAGAACGATCTCTGGAGCGACGAAGACGAGCTCGCGGAGGCCTACACGCGGCGCAAGAGCTTCGCGTACGGCCGAGCCGGAGCCCCCGTGCAGCAGACGGCGCTTCTCCAGAGCGTGTTGGCCGAAACCCAGCTCGCCTACCAGAACCTCGACTCGGTGGACGTCGGTGTCACCACCGTCGCCGTCTACTTCGACAACCTCGGCGGGATCAGCCGCGCGATCGGTCGTGCCGG
>CAYYUT010000484.1:0-3205 GCA_964474935.1 uncultured Spirochaetales bacterium | reverse complement strand
CGCATGAGCGGCATCCGCGTCGGCTGCATCACCAGCCTGAGCCTGGACAAGGAGACCTATCTCGGCGAGGTGCGCATGGAGATCGACGATTCCGTGCGCCTGCCGGAGGACACCTCGGCCTCGATCGCCAGCGCCGACATGGTCCGCACGGCCTCGAGGGGGAAGCGCCCGGCTGCCGTCTCGCCCGAGAGCATCACCGCGGAGGTACCGTCGTAGATGGCGTTCGCGACGTCGCTCACCTCGGCGCGGGTGGGGCGCGGGTTCCGCTCCATCGAGTCGAGCATCTGGGTGGCCGTGATCACCGGCTTCCCGTTCATCACCGTGTTGTGGATGATCTTCTTCTGGACGGTCGGCACCACCTCGACCGGGATCTGCACGCCGAGGTCTCCCCGGGCGACCATGATTCCGTCGGCGGCCGCGACGATCTCCTCGAGATGATCGACCCCGGTGCGATTCTCGATCTTCGCGATCACCGGGGTATCGGCTCCGAATTCGTGCAGGAGCGCGCGCGTACGTTCGACATCGGCCGCCGTCTGGACGATCGAGGCCGCGACGTAGTCGACCTGGTTGCGGGCGGCGAAGGCGAGGTCCTCGCGGTCTTCCGTGGTGGCGTCCCGCTCGACGCGTTCGTCGGCGGGTCGATTCACTCCCTTCTTGTTGCCGAGCCGGCCACCGCGTCGCACGCGGCAGACGATCTCGGCCTCCTCGACCGCTTCCACGATCAGCTCGATCTTTCCGTCGTCGATCAGGATGTGGTCGTTCCGCGAGGTCTCCCGGATGAGACCGGGATACGAGATGGAGACGCCGGAAGCGTCGCCGAGCCGTTCCTCGCCGAAGAGCGAGAAGTGATGGCCGGCCACCAGATCGGCTGAGCCCCCCGCTACGAGACCGGTGCGGATCTCGATCCCCCGCGTGTCGACCATGGTGGCAACGTTCACGCCGAGCGCATCGCCCGCGTGGCGGATCCGCTCGATCCGCTTCTCGTGCTCGGCCTGGGTCCCGTGCGACAGATTGAGCCGCGCCACGTTCATCCCGGCGCGGATCATCGCCTCGAGCACCTCGAGCGAGTCGCACGCCGGACCGATCGTCGCGATGAGCTTCGTCTTTCGAAAGCGGGGTCTTCGGGTCACCGGAACACTCCGTGAGGCACCCTCGCCCCAACGTCCCAGCAAGGTCATAGCCGTCCGGGCGACACCTGGCGACCACAGTCCGGGGTGCGGATGGACCGGGAGCGTTCGCGGCCACCGCCGTCGGCGACGCCAGCCCCGTCCGTACCGGGCGCCGCGAGCGCGGGGCAGATCGTGGACGCACGCAGCCGAGCGCGCAACCGCCCAATATCACTCGGAGTTCGCGCAGGGCTCGCTCGCCGAGGGCGCGCCCTGCGACCGACCGACGCGGACCGGGAAGGCGACGACACGCGATCTGCTGCATTATGGCCGGTCGGGAAGGGGCTCCTGCCAGGAGCCGAGATGCCGTTCCGGATGCGCCCCACCCTGCTCACCCTCCTCGTTCTCACCACCTGCGTGGCCTCCTCACCGGACGCTCGTGCGGGCTCCATCGAGATCCAGTTCGATCTGTCGGCGAGCTCGGTATCGGCCCTCGGGCTGATCGAGATCCCGCCGGGCGGGAGCATCCTGACGGCCAGCGCGACCGCGGTCTTCTCGGCCGACGTGGCGAGCTCGGCGGGACCCGGAACGATCGTCCCGGGCCGCGCCCTGCTCGAGACCCTCGTGCTCTCGGGGACCGTCGACGCCCCGCTCCTCGGGGAGGTGACGCTCCAGGGTGGGTTCCTCGTCAGTCTGTTGCAGCCGGTCTTCGCCACCCTGACGTCCGGGCTCGGCCAGGCGAGCCTGATCGGCCCGCTCCTCGCGCTCGCGCAGGTGGATCTCGATTGCATCGGCAACGAGATCGTGTGCGAGGGAATCGCCGGGCTCGTCGGCGGGGGTCTTCCCCTCAGCCTCGACACCCCGCTCGTGTTCTCGCCGGCCGCACCGATCCAGCTCGACAACCTGAACACGCCGGACGCCGGCTTCTCCCAGGTCTTCACCCTCTCGCTCGGGGGCATCGGCGCCTCGGTCGAGTTCGTCGGCCAGGAGGTGGGGCGCTCGTTCTCCCACGATCCGGTGCCGGAGCCTGCGGCGTGGCTGCTCGCCCTGGGAGCAGCCGCCGTCGTGCGAGGTTTCGGCGGGCGCTGGAGGCGATCGCGACCTTCCGGTCTGTGATATCAAGGGGCGATCAGCGATCGGGGAGGAGCGAGGCGGATGGGGCGTCTGGTCGAGGGGCAGTGGGTCGACGAATGGTACGAGCCCGACGAGAAGGGCCGCTTCGTCCGTCCCGAGACCCGCTTCCGCGGCCGCGTCGCCGCCGACGGATCCACGGATCACGCCCCCGAGCCGGGTCGCTACCACCTCTACGTCTCGTACGCCTGTCCCTGGGCACATCGCACCCTGATCATGCGCGCGCTGAAGGGGCTCGACGAGGCGATCTCCGTCTCGGTCGTCCACCCGCACATGTTCGAGAACGGCTGGACCTTCGACGCGTTTCCGGGAAGCAGCGGCGATCCGATCCACTCGGCCCGCCACCTGCATCAGGTCTACACCGGCGCCGACCCCCGGTACTCTGGACGCGTCACCGTTCCGGTGCTCTGGGATCGCAAGCAGGCGACCATCGTCAACAACGAATCCCGCGAGATCCTGCGCATGCTCGACCACGAGTTCGCGGGCGTGGCCCGGAACGATGCCGACTACGCTCCGCCGAAGCTCCGCGACCGGATCGAAGCCACCCTCGACCAGATCTACCAGCCGATCAACAACGGGGTCTACCGCTGCGGCTTCGCCACGAGCCAGGGGGCCTACGACGAGGCTCTTCGCGAGCTCTACGCCGCCCTCGACCACTGGAACGACGTGCTCGCCGGGCAGCGCTACCTGTGCGGCGAGCGGATCACCGAAGCCGACTGGTGCATGTTCACGACCCTCGTCCGCTTCGACGCGGTCTACGCGGTCCACTTCAAGTGCAGCATCCGCCGGATCGTCGACTACCCACACCTCTGGGGCTACGTGCGCGAGCTCTTCCAGGTTCCCGGGGTGCGCGAGACGGTCCACTTCGACCACATCCGCGAGCACTACTTCGCGGGCCACAGGGACATAAACCCCACCGGCATCGACGAGGCCCAACCCGCCCACCACATCAAACCCCCGCACGGCCG
>CAYYUT010000483.1:0-3209 GCA_964474935.1 uncultured Spirochaetales bacterium | reverse complement strand
GTGCGTCAGGCTGATCTCGGGCACGAGCACGAGGGCCTGCCGTCCCCGCGCAAGACTCTCCGCGACCGCCCGCAGGTAGACCTCGGTCTTGCCGCTTCCCGTCACGCCGTGGAGCAGGAAGGGCTCGTGGCGATCCTCGCGGATGGCGCGACCGATCGGCTCGAGCGCCCGGCGTTGCTCGTCGCTCAGCTCGAGCGGTGGCTGGCGCTCGGGCTCGCCGGTCAGGACGCGTCGAGGGGCTGCCCTCCAGTAGGTGCGCACGAGTCCCCGGCCCTCGAGGCTCCGGAGCAGCTCGGCGGCACGCCCGAACTCCTCGCGCAGCGTCGGGAGCGACACGTCTCCGTGCGCGAGTCGGGCGAGGAGCTCCGCCTGTCGGGGCGCCCGCCCCAGCGCGTGGGTGAGGGCGTCCGCCACGTCGACGCCTGGGGCGAGGCCGGCCACCCGGACCCGCGCCGCGCGGGCCACCGGTGCACGCTCCTGCTGCCGGCGACGGACGAGCCCGTCCCGCTCGAGGTGGCGGAGTAGCCCGGACCAGCGCGGGTTCCGCCTCGCCACGGCGCCGGGCGTCGGGCGACTCTGGCCCAGCCATTCGAGGAGGGTGCGGGCCTCGCCCGACACCGCGCGACGAGCGAGCGCTTCCTGGCCGCGGGGCGTCGGCTCGAGGGCCTCCACCGCACGCGGTGTGCTGCCGGCCGGTAGTGCCGTCTGGAGCGCGACCCCGATGGGACAGAGCACCGCCGCCGCCTCTTCCTCGATGGCGGCGAGGAGATCGCCCGAGATCACCGGCTCGGGGTCGACGACGCGCTCGATCGAACGCAGCTTGCCGCGGGCATCCGGATGGGCCCGGTCGAGGACGTCGACGATTACGCCCGTGGTGCGCCGGGTGCCGAAGGGAACCACCACCCGCTGGCCGGGCGCGAACGCGTGCCCGTCGGTGGCTGGTGCGAGATAGTCGAAGCAGCGATCTTCCGGCACCGGAAGGGCGACCCGCAGGATGCAGGCCGGACCGCGGGCGCGCTCGTCCCCGGCAGGCGCGCGGTGCCGGGACGCACCCGCATCTCCACCGAAGAGGTCGCCGACCATGCCGAGAGACTACCCGACTCGCGAGCGCCGCCCTCGGGCCCGACCCCGCGTCGAGGTCGTTCGACGCGGGGCGACCCGGCGTCTGTCGATCGACGGGACCTTCGCCTCGTGGTATCGGCCGGGGCAGTCGAGCACCGGCTCGGTCTGGGACGCGCTCGCGGTGCCGCTGCTCGCGCTGCCGCCCGAACGGCGGCGGCGCGTGCTGATCCTCGGGCTCGGAGGAGGCAGTGTGGCACGCCTGCTGCGAGCCCTCGCGCCCCGGGCCCACATCGTCGCCATCGAGTTCGACCCCGAGGTGGTGCGAGCGGCCCGCGACGCCTTCGACCTCGGAGCGCTCGATCTCGAGGTGATCGTCGACGACGCCCGCGCCCATCTCGAGCGCGAGCGACGCCGCTTCGATCTCGTGGTGGACGACGTGTTCGTGGGGCAGGGCCGACGGGTCCACAAGCCTGCCTGGCTCCCCGAGCCCGGCCTTCCGCGCGCCGCGCAGCGTGTGGCGCCGGGGGGCCTGCTCGTGAGCAACGCCCTCGACGAGGCGCCGCAGGTGGCCGCCTGCCTGGGTCGGCTCTATCCCGGCCGGCTCTCGATCTCGGTGCGCGGCTTCGACAACCGGATCCTGGTGGGTGGACCGTCGGGCCTCGAAGCCCGCACGCTGCGCCGTCGGGCCCAGGACCACCCGGAGCAGCCGGAATCGCTCGGGGTGCTCGCGTTCCGCACCGGCCGAGTCGGTCGACCCGGCGCGCGGGGCGTTCACCGCAGCGGCTAGCGGTCCTCGGCGAGGAACTGAAGCACGGCGTGGTTGAAGCGCTCTGCGCTCTCGGCCTCGATCAGATGGCCGCCATACGGAAGCACCACGAGCCGCGCGTCGGGGAGCCCTTCGCACAGCTCGCGCATCAGACGCGGGGGAGTCAGCTGATCGTTCTGGCCGCAGAGCGCGAGAGTGGGATGCCGGATGTCGGCGAGTCGGTCGAGGCAGTCGTGCCCGAGGCAGGCGTCGACCTGGCGTTGGAAGAGGTCGCTGGTGAGAGGTAGTCCGTCGCGTCGGAAGAAGTCGATCATCGCCTCGATCAGCTCGGTGTCCTCGAGCGTCTCGTCCTGGAGGGTCCAGAGCATCCGATTGCGGAGCAGCAGATCTTGCGAGATGGACGGATCGGCGCCCGCCATCACCTTCCACTGGGTGAGGAGCATGCGTCGCTTCGCGTCGGGGCGGGCGTAGGTTCCGACGAGCACCAGGCGTTCGATCCGCTCGGGCGCCGCGAGCGCCAGCTCCTGGCAGACCATTCCGCCGAGGAAGGCGCCGAGCGCGTCGGCGCGTCCGATCCCGAGATGGTCGAGCAGTCCGAGCACGTCGCTGGCGAGATCGCGGGTCGAGAAGGGTGCGCCGTCGTCCGGGCTCCGGTCGACACCGCGGTTGTCGAAGATCACCACCCGCCGTTCCTTGGAGAAATCGGGAATCTGGAGTGGGAGCCAGCCGCGGCAGGAGCCTCCCACGCCCATGATCATCACGAGCGGCGTGCCGGCGTGATCGCCGTGGCTCTCGAAGTAGAGGGTCCGGTCGCCGAGGCGCGCTTCGGGCATGCGCACAACGTAGCGTGGGTGTGGGGTGCCGGGAGCCGTCCCAGGACGGCCGCGCCCCCGCGTCGAGCGATCCGGGCGGGCTAGCGACCCATGCTGCGGAGGTCGGTCAGGATCTCCTTCGCCACGGCCTTCAGGGTCTCGAAGACGCCGACCCCGGTGGTGGCGCAGGCCTCAAAGTCGGTGACACCGCGCGGGTTGACCAGGCGGCGAAGCTCGTCGAGCGGTGCGGCGTTGGGAAGGTCGCGCTTGTTGTACTGCACGATGTACGGGATCTTGTCGAGTTCGTAGCCCTGCTCGGCCAGATTGACCCTCAGGTTGTCGATGCTCTCGAGGTTGGCCTCCATCCGCTCGACCTGGCTGTCGGCGACGAACACCACACCATCGACGCCCTTCAGGATCAGCTTGCGGCTGGCGTCGTAGAAGACCTGTCCCGGTACCGTGTAGAGGTGGAAACGGGTCTTGAAGCCACGGATCTCGCCGAGCGCCAGGGGCAGGAAGTCGAAGAAGAGCGTTCGCTCGGTCTCGGTCGCGAGCGAGATCATCTTGCC
>CAYYUT010000482.1:0-3215 GCA_964474935.1 uncultured Spirochaetales bacterium | reverse complement strand
CGAGAACGACGTCCTCCAGATCGGGGAGCGCATGACCACCGAGCTCGGCCAGGTGTTCCCGGTGTCCCACAGCTTGATCCACCTCATGGGCAATCCGACCTCCGAGCCGTTCGTGTCCCTGCATTTCTATGGGAGCGACGTCCCCACCGACTCGGTCACCGGGAGCGCTCGCGTCTTCGATCTCGCCGAGGGAAGCATCCAGCGCACCGACGGCGGGGTGTTCTTCTGCCTGCCCGAATCCGAGATCGAACGTCGCGAGTCCGGCCCTGCCGCCAGCTCCGACGCGGTCCGGCTCCATCACACCCTGATGCAGCAGCGGATCGGACGCATGCGGGAGGCCGGCGACCCGAGCCCCGCGCTCGCCGCACGCGAGGCGCGGATCGCGCACGAGCTCGTGACGCACGCGCGATCGGTCCGCCGAGCCGGAACGCCATGATCGAGGCCGTGGAGGTCGGAGTCCAAGCCGTCGAGCTCTATCTCTGGTTCGGCCTGGCCTTCGCGGTGGGATTCGTGCTCTTCGGGGCGTCGCGCATCGACCCCGGCGCGCGCGAGGGCTCGCTCGGGTTCCGGCTGATCGTGATCCCGGGGGTTGCGCTCCTCTGGCCGCTGCTCGCCTGGCGTCTCGCCCGCGGCCATGGGCTTCCCGTCGAGCGCAACGCCCACCGCCGATGCGCCGTCGCCGAGATCGCCGCCCGGCGCGCGGCGGGCCGGAACGGGCCGTGTTCCGCGCGCGCCGGCGTGCGCTCCTGGGGTTCTTCTTCGTGCTCGCGCCGGCGCTCCCAGCGCTCGTCGGCGCCGGAGTCCTCCTCCGCCCCGACGTCCCTCCGATCTCGGATCCGGAGCGCACCCTCCGGGCTGCCGCGGGATTCCCCCCATCGGCGCGGGAGTCGGTGAGCGAGGGCGAGACCTGCCCCTCCGCCTGGTGCCGCTCGCTCGCCAGCGAGACCCACCGATTCGAGCTCGAGCTCGGCGATCCGGGCGAGCGGCGGCTCGCAATCCGCCCCGTCGGGCCGATCCTCGCCCCCGACCTGCTGCTCTACTGGGTCCCGGCGCCGGCCACCGGTGGCGCGATCGGTCCCCGGCTCCCCAACCGGGGACCGGTCCTGATCGGGAGCTTCGCGGGCGACGCCCGCCGCGAGGTGCGGATGCCGGAGCGGGCGCGCGACGCCGAGGGTCACCTGGTCGTCTACAGCCTCGCCCAGCAACGGGTCCTGGCCGACCTGCCGCTTCCCGCCGACCTGTGGTCGCCGCGGGACGGTCTGCGCTGATGGCCGTCTCCTACCGCGCCGTGCAATGGAACCGCCAGAAGCTCCTGTACGACGGGGTGCTTCTCGCGAGCGTGGGTCTCTATGTCTGGTTCTTCCTCCAGCTCGCCCCGCTCGTGGACCCGAATGCCGAGCCGAAGACCATCGAGATCCGCGCCTACGGATCGGCCGCCTTCCTCCTGCTGCACGTGGTGCTCTCGATCGGACCCCTCTGCCGTCTCGACCGCCGCTTCTTGCCGCTCCTCTACAACCGCCGCCACATGGGGGTGCTGTTGTGCCTGCTCGCCCTGAAACACGCCGACGAGGCGCTCACCTGGTATCACGACTACGGCAACCTCCGACCCATCGTCAGCCTCTTCGTGAGCAACACCCGCTTTGCGTCCTTCGTGGACTTCCCCTTCGAGATGCTCGGCGTGGCGGCCCTGGGGATCCTGATCCTGATGGCCGCCACCAGCCACGACTTTTGGCTCGCCAATCTGACAGCGCCGGTCTGGAAGGCGCTTCACATGAGCGTGTACGGCGCCTATGCCCTGCTCGTCGGGCACGTGGTGCTCGGCGCGCTCCAGACCCACACGTCCCCGTGGCTCGCCGCGCTCGTGTTGGCGGGCGCCCTCTGGCTGGTGGGCCTGCATCTCGCCGCCGGACTGCGCGAGCGTGCCGCCGACACGCCCCTCGCGCCCGACGCACGCGGCTGGGTGCCCGTGGGACGGATCGACGAGATCCCGGAGAAGGCGGCGCGGGTGGTGTGCGCGTCGGGTGAGCGCATCGCGGTCTTCAAGTACGACGGCAACCTGTCGGCCATCTCGAACGTATGCCAGCACCAGAACGGGCCTCTCGGCGAAGGGCGCATCATCGACGGCCTCGTCACCTGCCCCTGGCACGGCTTCCAGTACGACCCCGCGAGCGGCGCCGCGCCGCCGCCCTTCCACGAGCAGCTCCCGACCTTCGACGTCGAGCTGCGGGGAAACCGGGTCTTCGTGAACCCGACCCCCAACGCGCCCGGAACCCGGGTGGAGCCCGCCCGATTCGATCCGGGAGCCCGAGCGTGAGCGGGCACTCGAACGACGACGAGTTCTTCGTCGGCTATCAACCGTGGATGCCGAAGCGGCTCGCGCGCTTCGTCGGGGTGCTGGTCGCGCTGCTCGTGCTCGGCGGCGTCGGAGCGGCCTGGCTCCTCGTGTCACTGCACCGCCCCGCGGCCTTCGCCCGCAGCGACTTCGGGGACATCCGGAGCTTCGAGGGGATCCTGGTGGCACGGCCGGCCCCGTCCCTCCTGATCCCGCGTCCCGGCGAGACCGGAGACCTGCCCTTCTCGCGCTACGTCTTGCTAGGCCGCGGCAAGTCGGGCCCGCGCATCGACGTCACAGCGCTCGCGGGGCGCAGGGTGCGGGTCACCGGCTCGTTGGTCTACCGCGACTCGCGCACCTTCATCGCGGTGAAGGGAGCCGAGCCGATCGACGCATCCCCGACCCGGGAGGTCACGAACGTCGGCGTCGCGGGCACGGCGCTCGGCCGCTTCACGCTGCAGGGCGAGATCGTGGACAGCAAGTGCTACTTCGGGACCATGCGACCCGGCCACACGAAGACCCACCGCGGCTGCGCCGCCCGTTGCATCGCCGGCGGGGTCCCACCCGTGCTCCTGGTGCGCGACCCGGACGGAGCCGATCTGCACTTCCTGCTGGTCGGGCCGGAGGGCGATGCCATCCACGAAGAGGTGCTTCCTTTCGTCGCCACCCCGGTCGAGATCACGGGCGATGTCGTCCGGCTCGGTGACAGCCTCGTCCTGCACGCAGATCCGCGCGGCTTCGAGCGCCTGTGAGCAGCGGCGCCGGCGCATCCATCGGATCGGCCATCCCGCCGCGACTGCTCCTCGTGGTATCGCGGGCCCTGCAGGCACTCGCGACCCCGATCGTCGCGCTGCTGATCTCGACCGCGGCCGCGCTAGGAGCC
>CAYYUT010000481.1:0-3215 GCA_964474935.1 uncultured Spirochaetales bacterium | reverse complement strand
GCCGCAGCAAGCCGCCGCGGCAGGGCGAGCCCTGCGGACTCGGCGTCTCGTGTGCTTCCGGCCTGGTCTGCAGCGCGGACGTCGGTGGGCGCTGTCAGCAGCGCGGTGGCTCGGGCGACGCCTGCTCCGGCGTGGGCCAGGGAAGCTGCGCGTCGGGTCTTGTCTGCGACGCGCTGCGCGAGTGCCGCCACGACCCCCCGATCCTGGGCGAGCTGTGTGGCACCGGCGTTCCCTGCTCCGCGGCCTACGCCTGCGACGCCGACGTCGCGGGCCGTTGTCGGGAACGCGGCGGCTCCGGCGACGCCTGCTCGGGAATCGGTCAGGGGAGCTGCAGCGCGGGGCTCGTCTGCGACGCGTTGCGGGTGTGCCGGAACGATCCGCCGATCCTCGGCGAGCCCTGCGGCGCGGGCGTGCCCTGCGCGGCCGAGTTCGGCTGCTCGGCCGAGGTCGGCGGTGTGTGCGAGCCGCGCGACGAGGCGGGTGAGGTCTGCTCGGGCATCGGCCAGGGGAGCTGTCGGGACGGGCTGGTCTGCGACGCGCTCCGCACCTGCCGCCACGACCCTCCGCTCGCAGGCGAGCCCTGCGGGCCCGGGGTCGGCTGCGCCGACGGACTCTTCTGCCAGGCCGGGAGCCAGCAATGCCGGGCCCTCAAGACCGTGGGCGAAGGCTGCTCGGTCTTCAATCCGTGTCTCGATGGTCTGAGCTGTGAGGCCTGCTTCACCGAGAGCTGCGACTTCCCGTTCCAGTGCTTCCCGAACCGGAACCAGGGGGCCATCACCGAGCAGCAGTGCCGAACCCTCTACAGCCCGGCCCTCCATCAGTCGGCCTTCGACACCGGCCTGGCGGTCACCTACGGGGCCGGCAACAGCATCGGCGCCGGCCTCACCGAGGGCCAGCAGTTCGGGGTCGCCTACGGCCCGGACGGGAGCTACGGCTGCTTCACCTCGCTCTGTGTCGGCATCGAGGCCGACGTCGAGATCACGGCCGGCTTCGTGTCGGTGGGCTTCTACGACGCGTTCGATGCGGTGGGCGGCTCGTCCACGTCCTTCGTCCAGGAGGCCGAATTCGCGGCGGTGGCGAACTTCTCCACCTCCCAGATCTTCGAGCGGTTCAGCCTCGACCCCTTCGACATCGGGAGCCTGATCGGGACCGAGGACTGCTTCTCGGTCGGTGTGAGCGCGCTTCCCTTCCCGCTGAGCGCCGGCGTGTACATCTGCGAGACGGTGCTCGATACCCTGGTCGATCCGGTGGGCGGGGACCCGGATCCGAGCATGCCGGTCGCGAGCTTCTGCGGCGACCTCGTGCTCGACCCCGGCGAGGCCTGTGACGACGGGAACCGGATCGACGGAGACGGTTGCTCGACCGCCTGCACCCTCGAGGCGATGTGCGGCAATGGCGTCGTCGACGAGGCCGAGGAGTGCGACGACGGCAACGCGGTGGCGGGCGATGGCTGCTCGGCGGGCTGCACCGTCGAGCCGTACTGTGGCGATGGCCGCCTCGATGCGGGCGAGCAGTGCGACGACGCGAACGTCACGGCCGGCGATGGCTGCTCCGAAGCCTGCCGGCTCGAGGACGCCGACCAGGACGGGATCGACGACGAGGGCGACAACTGTCTGGGAACCTACAACCCCGATCAGCTCGACACGGACGACGACGGTCTCGGCGACGCCTGCGACAACTGCATCGAGACCGCGAACGCCGACCAGCTCGACAGCGATGGTGACCAGTACGGGAACGTGTGCGATGGCGACCTGAACGGCGACGGGCTGCCCTTCGTGGGTCAGCCCGATCTGGGCCAGCTGCGGCTCGCGATCGGCAAGCGGCGCACCGACGACGACTGTCCCGCCGACGACGGGACGCCGACGGCCTCGTGCGAGGAGTTCGATCTCAACGGGGATGGTCTGCTCTTCATCGGTCAGCCGGACCTCGCGGCCTTCCGGCTGATGCTCGGTCGGCGACCGGGCCCCTCAGCCTTCCATCCCTGAGGACGCTGGGTCCGGGCTCCGCTGCGCTCCGGGACAGATTGGCGGCCCGAGCCGGACGAGCACGTTGCCCGAACGACGAAGCGCACCGGCGGTGTCCCGCGCGGTGCGCTTCGGTTCGGACGCAGCGGCTGGCGGGTTGGCGCCAGCCGGTCGGTGCTAGCGGCGCCGCGTCCCGGCCAGGGCCAGACCTGCCAGGCCCAGCGAGAGCAGACCGAGGGCGGTCGGCTCGGGCACCTGGATGAAGGTCTGGTCCACGAACGAGAGCGTTGCGGTGCCCTCACCCTGCTCGCCGACCGCGATCGCGCTGATGTCCTTCTGGACGAGCAGCATGCTGGTCGGGTCGTCGAGCGTCGTGGTGTCCGTCATCTGGAGACCGAGGAACTCGTCGTCGAAGATCTCGAGCACGACGGTGTCGACGTCCGGGAGGAAGCTCTCGACCACCGAGATGCTACCGAAGTCGCCGAGCAGGGCCGGGTTGCCCTGGAGGTTCGCGCCCACGATCTGCATCGAGTCGTCGAGCACCGACACCTTGTACGTGATCAGGGCATCCGAGCCGTCCGGACTCGAGGCGAGATCGACGAAGGCGCCCTGGAAGCGGATGCCGAAGTTTCCATCGGTATCCATGATCGGGATCACATTGACGCCGGCGGCGCTCGGCATGTCGCCGGTGCTCGCGTAGCCGAAGTCGGTGAAGAGCTTGTCGCCGACCGTGATCGAGAGCTCTTCTTCGATCAAGAGGTCGAGCAGGATCTCGTCGCCGAGGATGGTCGCTGCGTCACCGCGGACGGGCATCAGCAACAGCAAGGCGAGCCACAACACATTCAGAAGACGCATGGTCCCTCCGACTGCTCCCCGATTCAGGGAGCACAATTCCTGGATGTGAATGGGTGGTTCGCCGGGCGCGTTTGTGGCATCGGGCCTGCGAGGATTCCTGCCGCCAGATTGCCGGTGGGCTGCCGATGGCCCAGGAGACCGCCGGAAGCGTCCCCACTGCGTGCGGATCCGCAGAGCTCCGGGCCCAGGAGGGCACGGTCGGGCGTCGGCCGGCGCATCCGGTCGGCCTATGGGATCCGGTCCGCGGCGGGCTCCCGATCCCGGCGCCGGCTCGGTGGCTCCCTGCTCGCCCGGTGGGGATGGCCCGTCCCCGACGACCCGGACCGGGCGCGGGCCCCGGAGTCGGGCAGACCGCCGGCGGTCCCGGCGCGGGCGGCCAGCAGCCGGGCAGGAGCT
>CAYYUT010000480.1:0-3215 GCA_964474935.1 uncultured Spirochaetales bacterium | reverse complement strand
CCCTCCCTGCGCTCGCGGGTCGTGCCGGCCCGGCTCGCGGCGGGCTAGCGGCTGCCGGCCAGCCGCGTGCGCGCCCGGATGCTCGGGCTCTCGCGCAACACGGTGAATCAGGCCTACGAGGCCCTGGTCTCCGAGGGCTGGCTGGTGTCGCACGTGGGTCGAGGCACCTTCGTCGCGCGGGCCGGCACGGCGCTCGCCGCCGTCCGGGGCCCGAGCGACGCCGGCCCGGCCGACCCCACCGCCGCCGGACCCCGAGGCTTCGCTTGGGCGGGCTTGCTGGCGCGGCGCACCCGCGAGCTCCGCCTTCCCGCCGCCTTTGCCGATCCGGGAATGCCGGAGCGGGCGGACTACGATTTCCGGGCGGGCCAGGTCGACCCGCCGAGCCTCCCCCGGAGCGAGCTCCGCCGCGTGTTCGGGCGGGTGTTCGACGCCTCGCTCGATCGGGTGGCGCGTCAGAACGATCCATGGGGTTGGCGACCGCTCCGTCACGAGGTCGCTCGCAGCCTGGTCGCTCGCGGAATCGCGTGCGAGGCCGACGACGTCGCGATCGTGAACGGCGCCCAGCAGGCCATCGATCTGGTGGCGCGCGTCCTGATCGACCCGGGTGACACGGTCGCGCTCGAGCAGCCCGGCTACTTCGGCGCCTGGCTCGCCTTCCGGAACGCCGGCGCCCACGCCGTGGGCGTACCGGTCGACCGCGAAGGGCTCCAGACCGACGCGCTGGGGCGATTGCTGCGCGCCCGGCGCGTGAAGCTGGTCTACACCACCCCCGCCGTCCAATCGCCCACCGGCGTGGCACTCGCCCCGGCACGCCGCCGCGCGCTCCTGGCGCTGGCCGACGAGTACCAGCTCCCGATCCTCGAGGACGACTACGACAGCGAGCTCCGCTACGGAGGCCCGCCCCGGCCCGCTCTGAAGACGCTCGACCCGGCCGGCCAGGTGATCTACGTCGGCACGTTCTCGAAGGCCCTGTTCGCGAGTCTCCGCGTCGGCTACGTGGTGGCGGCGCGTCCGCTCCTCCGCCGCCTGGTGCTGTCGCGCTGGGTGGCCGACTTCCAGACCGACCTGGTCACGCAGGTGGCGCTGGCCGAGCTGCTCGCGAGCGGCGGACTCGAACGCCACGTGCGCCGGGTACGCAAGCTCTACACCGCGCGAGGCCATGCGCTGGTCGCCGCGCTGCGGGCCCACATGCCGGCCGGCACGGAGTGGATCGAGCCTGCGGGGGGCAACACGGTCTGGGTGACGCTCGCGCCGGGGGTCGACCCGCTGGCGCTCCAGGCCGCGGCGCGGGCCGAGGGTATCGAGTACACGCGGGGCGACGTGTTCGCGGGCGAAGGCGGCGGGCCGCCCTGCATCAGCCTCTCGTTCGCGCAGCTCGAGCCCGCGGTGATCGACGAGGGCATCGCGCGGCTGGCGGCGTGCATGCAGCGATGCCGGACCCACGCCGCCTAGTTCCCTGTCGAGAGGAGTCGTTCCGATGTCCGTCTTTCGGACCCTCGAGCCCTGGCTGATCGGCGCCTTCGGCGTGGTGAGCCTGGGCAATGCCGCCTGGATGATCGTGGCCCCGTACCACTGGTACCTCGAGCTCCCGGCAGGTGTGCCCGACTTCGGGCCCTACAACGTCCACTTCGTCCGTGACATCGGGTCCGCGTATCTCATGGTCGGGGCCGCGCTCGTGTGGGCCGTCTTCGCGCCGGCCTACCGGGTGCCCCTGATCGGCGCTGCGCTCGTCTTCACCGCCGCGCACGCCGCCGTCCACGTCTTCGACATGCTCCGGGGCGCGGTCGATGCACACCACTGGTGGCTCGACCTTCCCGGCGTGTACGCGCCGAGCGTTCTGCTCGTCGTATTGCTGGTCTCTTCCGCGCGCCGGGAGTCCACGAAGGGAGAACGACATGCGACTTGAGCCGATCGAGAAGCCGCAGGGCTGGATGATGAGGGCGGCCTATTGGATGAGCCGGCGCACGCTCGGCAAGGTGCCGTCGGTCCTGAAGGTGGTGTACAACCGGGCGCCCGCGCTCGCCCGCGCCGGCTATGCCAACACCCGCGCCCGCGAGACGCTGACCCTCGACGCAGAGCTCGTGCAGCTGGTGATGACGCAGAGTTCGATGCTGAACGGTTGTCGCTTCTGTCTGGATCTACACGAGGCCGAGGCCATCATGCTCCGACTCGGGCCCGAGCGCTTCCGGGCGCTCTCCGAGTTCCGGAACAGCGATCTCTTCGACGATCGCGAGCGGGCGGCACTGGCCTACACCGAGGAGGTGACGCGCTCGCACGCCGCATCCGATGCCACCTTCGCCGACCTGCGGAAGCACTTCTCCGAGCGCCAGATCGTGGAGCTGACCTGGCTGAATGCCCTCACCAATTTCTACAACCTGATCGCCGGGCCGCTCGGGCTCGAGGGCGACGGTCTGAGCGACCTCGCCCGGGCCCGCGCTGCCTGCTGAGGGCACGTCGGGCCGACGCGATGCCCGGTGGGGCCCGGCCGTCCAGCGAGCCCAGCCCGCCCGACCACTCCGTCGCCGCCGAATCACCGTCGATCAAACGCCGTCTTGTTGGCCTCGAATCGGACCTTTCGGGCCTGCAAGGCCCGATTCGAGGCCCGAATCGCCGGGTTCTCGGGAAAATGATCGCTCGACCTTGCCAGAACGGGATCCTGCGCTATCATTCTGACTATCGCGCTCGCCACTGGCGGGCGTTTTTCTTTGGGGCCCACCGGCTCCGAATCCCCTCACTCTGACGTGTGTCGAGCACGGGTGACGTGCCAGCCGGCCTCTTCGTGGGCCCCCTGGGGGATCCAGGCCTCTGCAGCCGCAGAGAACGGAGCCACCCCGCCTCTACCTACCCCGCCCCAAGGTTGGTGAGCGTCCGTCGCGCCGCCTCGAAGAGTCCCTTGGGTTCCGGTGTTCCCACCCGCGCGTAGATGCGGTGGTCGGGGGTCACGCGCAGCTCGCCGTTGCCCCGCGACAGCAGATTGACCAGGCGCTGCGGGTCGATCCGCGCCGTCTCGGACGCCGTCACGACCAGGTCTCCCTTGGCGTAGTCGAGCGCCACGATGCCGAGCTTCCGGGCCAGGATCTTGGTCCGGATCACCTCGAGCAGATGCCCGGCCTCCTCGGGGAGCGGACCGTAGCGGTCGAGGATCTCGTCGCGGATCCGGTCGACCTCGGCATCCTCGTGAGAGCTCGCCAGACGCTTGTAGAGCACGAGCCGCT
>CAYYUT010000479.1:0-3222 GCA_964474935.1 uncultured Spirochaetales bacterium | reverse complement strand
GGCGCCGATCGCGCGGCACGAGGCCAGGTCGTCCACGACGAGCCGACGCGCGGAATCGGCCACCGCCTCGCGCACCGAGTCGACGTCCGCGCCCGCCGCCGCGCGGGCCGCCTCGAACGCCTCGCGCATGCGTCCGAGCGCGAAGAAGAGATTCACGGCCGTGGGCCGCGTGCGCCCCAGCCGATCGCAGGCCCGGTCGAGCGCATCGGCAAGGGCATCGAGGGTCGGGGCCTCGCAGGTGCGGAGCGCCCACGCCACTCCGAGTGCCGCGGTGCAGCCGATCGCCGGGGCGCCGCGCACCGCCATCTTCTCGATGGCCTGCGCCACCTCCTCGGTGGTGCGGAGCATCAGGTAGCGCTCCTCGGCGGGAAGCAGGCGCTGATCGAGCAGCTCGACCCCCTGGTCCGTCCAGCGCACGGTGAACCAATCGGACACGAGAGACCTCGGGGCTACCGACGGCCGCCGCCGAGGATGCCTTCGAGCAGATCGCCGGCGGCCTCCCCGAGCGGGGCGCCGAGCTCGTCGTCGAGCTTCTCCTGGAACTTGTTGCGGACCCGCGATGCGGTGTAGCTCTGCACGAGCCCCGTCACCGCGCGCGGGCTGAGATCGACCTTCGGATTCGAGATCGTTCCGGTCACGCCGGCCAGCGGAATCACCTTCGGGCGGGCCGGCGTCGCGCTGCCGTTGCTCGCCGCCTCGGAGAGGGCCTGGTCGACCTCTTCGTTGATCAGCATGCGCCCGGTGAAGTCGAGCCGCTGGTCGGCCAGGCCGAGGGTGCCGGCGAGCTCGACCCGGTAGTTGCGATAGGCGAGCAGGAGATCGTCGGTGCGCGCGATCCCGTTCTGGATGTTCCAGGTGGCCGACACCTGCTCGAACTCGTCGCCATAGAAGCGCTGGAGACGACCGGCCTTCGAGCTTCCGCGGACCGCGGCCACCAGCAGCGCCGCCTCGCCGAAGGTCGCGAGTGTTCCCATGGTGTCGCGCAGGAGCGAGACGCCCTTGATCCGTCCCTCGTCGATCTGGAACCGGAGCCCCCCGCGAAGCGACTGGACGGGGTCGTCGTCGAGCGGACCCGACAGATCGGAACGCAGGGTGAGCGGCCCGAAGACGGTGTCCTTCACCGAGGTGAAGGACGACAGCAGGGCGTTCGTGCTGGCGCGGTCGGTGCCGAGCGAGAGGCGGTAGCGCGGGATCTCGCGATCGAGGTTCTGCACCTCGCCGTCGATCTTCATCACCTGCCCGGCCGTCAGCACCTCGAGCCCGTCGAGGCGCACGACCGAGCCGAGCCCCTCGATCGCCCCGCGCAGGTCGAACTCGCCGCCCCCGTCGGGCAGCGCGGCGTGGATCCCGTCGAGGGTGATCCGGCCGCGGATGTCCATCGGCTCGGTTGCCACCTGGAGCTCGCCTGGCGCGACCCGGCCCGAGAGCCCGTAGCCCGCCAGCAAGGGAAGCAGCGCGTCCCACCCCTTCAGATCGAAGGGCTTGGCCTGGACGGTGGCGCGCGTGCGCTTGCCGGTGCGGGCCTTCACCTCGGCGTCGAGGTTGTGGAGCTTCACGTTGAAGTCGGAGTCGTAGCCGCCGCCCTCGTTCGGGATGAGACGCCCCTTCATCTCGCCCTTCTCGCCCGCGGGCTTCTGGAAGACGTCGCCGTAGCGGAGCGCGGCGTTGGTGACGTCCACCGTATAGGGACCTTCGAGTCGGTCGAGGGGTCCCCGGAAGTCGGCCGTCACGGCCAACGCGCCCTTCAGCTCGACCCCCGCGACCGCGACGTCGGCGTCGGCGAGCGAGAGATCGGCACCCACCTGCTCGATCGCGCTGGCCGGGCCGCGCGCCGAGAGCTTGCCGCTCAGCCGGCCCTTGACGCGCCCTTCTCCGAGGTAGGGCGCCACCGGATCGAGCACGAAGGCGTCGAGCCGCACCGCCACGTCGACGTTGGAGGCGTCGAGCGCAGCGTTCCCCTCGGCGCGGATCCGTCCCCCGCTCGCGAGCTCGGCGTCGACGGTGAAGGCGATCGGATCGTCGAGCGATTCGGCCCTCCCGGTCGCCTGGATGTCGCGCAGATCCCAGGTGACGGCCGGCTTCACGGTGCGGTCTTCGACGATCACCCTCGAGTTGCGGAGCGAGAGCTCGCGCACGGCGAGGGCGAGCCCCTCGCCTTCGGCGGCCGGGTCGGGAGCGGGCTCGCTCTCGCCGCCCTCGCTCGCTGGCGGCGTCGGCAGGTCGAAGCCCGCGGCGGTGCGCACCAGCCGCACGGGCGCACCCGACACGACCAGCGAATCGATCACCAGGGTGCGCGCGAGCAAGGGTCCGACCTTCAGACGCAGCGACACGTTCTCGGCCTCGACGAACGAGGGCGCTCCCTGGGTGGCGCCGGCCACCTGCGGCCCGCCCACGACCAGACGGGGCGGGAGCAGCCCGAACGAGAGCTCCGAATACGAGAACTCGCGCCCGAGGGCGTCGTTCGCGGCGCTCTCGATGCGCTCGCGCACGGCCGGGCTCTCGACGAGCCCCGGCAGCACGATCGCGAGCCCGCCGATCGCGAGCAGCACGAGCACGAGGAGCCCGAGCGCGACCCTCACGAGGATCTTCATCTCATTTCCCCCCTAGCTTGCGCGCCAGGATCTCGCGGACCTTGCCCGGGTTCGCCTTGCCCTGGGTGCGCTTCATCACCTGTCCCATCAAGAAGTTGAGCAGCTTGTCCTCCCCGGCTCGGACGCGCTCGGCCTTGTCCGGGTTCTCGTCGATCACCGCGTCCACGGCTGCCTCGAGCTCGCCTTCGTCCGACACCGCCTCGAGCCCGCGCTCGCGCACCAGCTCGGCCGGATCGGCGCCCGAATCGACCAGCTCGGCGAAGAGCTCGCGCGCGACCGACGCCGTCACCTTGCCGTCGTCCACCAACCGGAGCAGGCGCGCGAAGGCCTCGGGACCGATCCGGATCGCCTCGTCGTCGATGTCGGCATCGCGCTCCTTCAGGGCGGCGAGCAGGTCGCGAAGCATCCAGTTCGCCACGGTCTTGGCCGCGGTCTCCTTGGCGGCGCCGTGGGCCGCGACGGCCGTGTCGAAGAAATCGGCCAGCGCCCGGCTCGCCGTGAGCTGGCGCGCGTCGTACTCCGAGAGCCCGTACTCCTCGCCGAAACGGGCCCGCTTGCGATCCGGGAGCTCGGGCAGATGGCTCCTCGCCTCTTCCACCCAGCTCGGCTCGATCGTGAGCGGAATCAGATC
>CAYYUT010000478.1:0-3227 GCA_964474935.1 uncultured Spirochaetales bacterium | reverse complement strand
GACCTCGAGGGAGGTCGGAGGCTGGACGATCCGGGTGGTCTGCCACGGAGGCTGGAGCCGCTCGAAGGCGTCGGGTCGCTCGTGGAAGGCGAAGACGCTGGCCGCGCTCGCCTCGAGCGTGCTCTCCTTGATGAAACGCACGTGCTTCCTCCCTGGGCCTCGACGGCTAGCATGCGCGCCATGATCGAGGCGGACATCCGCGCGCGCTGCGAGGCGTTGGCGGCTCTCGCGAAGCAGGTCCGGGTGCTCGGCAGCCTCACCTGGCACGAGGATACCCTCCGCGAGTTCCTGACATTCTACCGGCGCGGGGATCCGGTGCTGCCGAAGCCGAGCATCGTTCCCGCCGATCTCGCTGCGATCCGCCGAGCCCTCGATGCCTTCTGCCAGGACGTGGACCCCGAAGAGCCGATCGGGGCGTTCCTCGCCCGGACGGCGCGCTCCTACGAGCGCGCGGCCGCCATGCTCGAGGCCGCGGGCCAACCAGCCTTCGCGGCCCTGAGCGCCGAGCTCTACCAGCATCCCCGCGACATCGTGGTCGGCACCGATCTCACCCACGTCGAGCTGGCGAAGCGCGTGCTCGCGCTCACCGACGACTTCCAGGCCGTGCTGGAGGGCGACGACGAGCAACCCCATCTGGGCGCAGAGTCCGTGCGCGAGGAACTGCAGGCCCGAGTCGATCGGGCGTTCCCGCGCGGCTCGATCACGATCGCCATCGACCCGTCGCTCGCGAGCAAGGCGGCCGCATCGGGCTCACGCGTGCGGATCCGGGGCGGCGCCTTCTTCACGCCGGCCGACGTCGCCCAGCTCGCCGAGCACGAGATCTTCGTGCATTCGGCCACCCAGCAGAACGGACGGGCCCAGCCGCTCGTGACGGCGCTGGGTCTCGGTGCGCCCCGAACGACGGCCACCCAGGAGGGACTCGCGACGTTCGCGGAGCTCGTGACCGGAACGATGGATCTCGGCCGACTCCGTCGGATCGCGCTCCGGGTCGAGGCGGTCGATCGTGTGCTCGCGGGCGCCAATTTCCTCGAGGTGTTCCGCTTCTTCCTCGAGGCCGGCCAGAGCGAGGACGAGAGCGCGCGGTCGGCCATGCGTGTCTTCCGCGGCGGTGACGTCCGGGGCGGCGTGGCCTTCACGAAGGACTGCGTCTATCTGCCCGGCCTGGTCTCGGTCCACACCTTCCTGCGCAGCGCGATCGCCGCGCGGCGGCCCGAGCTCCTGTCGCGGCTATTCGTCGGGCGCCTCACCGTGGGCGACGTGCTGGCGCTCGAGCCCGCCTTCGCCGACGGGCGCATCGCGCCGGCGGCGATCCGGCCCGATTGGATCTCGGATCCCCGGCGTGTGGCGGCGTCCCTGGTCTTCTCGGTGGTGGTGAATGGGCTGAGTCTCGGGCGCCAGTCGCTGCTCGAGCTCTCCGCCGACGCGGGGCGTACGGCGGGCGAATGAGAGGGGATGCTCGCTCCGGCGGGGGCGGTGGGCGGCCGGTGGGCGGGGCACGCTAGGGTTCGGGTCGGATGTCGCGAACCGGCCGCCTGGATATGGCGCGCGAGGTCGCCGAACACCAGGAGATGCGATGAGTGAAGCCGTCCGCCGATTTCCTCCCCGAACGAAGCGCCTCGCGGGCCTCGATCCCTACTCGGTTCCCCTCGACGAGATCGACGTCTCCGACCCCGAGCTCTTCGAGACCGACACGATCTGGGGCTTCCTCGAGCGCCTGCGCAAGGAGGACCCGGTCCATTACTGCGCCCACGGCATCGACGGACCCTTCTGGTCGGTGACCCGCTTCGACGACGTGATGCATGTCGAGAAGAACCCGGGGATCTTCTCGTCGGAGCCGACCATCGTGATCCCCGACCCCGACCCCGAATTCCCGCTGTCGCCCGGTTTTATCGCGATGGACGACCCACGACACAACGAACATCGCAAGGTCGTCCAGCCGGTGGCATCGCCGCGCAATCTGCGAAAGCTCGAGCCCGAGATCCGGGCGCGCGTGATCGAGATCCTCGAGGGTCTTCCCGTCGGCGAGACCTTCGACTGGGTCGATCGCGTCTCGATCGAGCTCACCACCGGAATGCTCGCCACGATGTTCGACTTCCCGTGGGACGAGCGCCGGAAGCTCACTTTCTGGTCCGACATCGCCACGATGGGCGACGACCAACTGATCGCCGCCGGCCTCGAGCTCGGCGCTCGCGAGAAGGCCATGCGCGAGTGCCATCAGTACTTCGCGACCCTCTGGCAGGAACGCGCGGGCCGCGAGGGCGACAGCCTCGACTTCGTGACGGCCATGGCCAACTCGCCGGCCATGAGCGGCATGACCCCGCTCGAGTACCTCGGCACGCTGGTGCTCCTGATCGTGGGAGGCAACGACACGACGCGCAATTCGATCACGGGTGGCGTCCTCGCCCTGAACGAGAATCCCGCGGAGTACGACAAGCTGCGTGCCGATCCCTCGCTCATCCCGAACATGGTGAACGAGATCGTTCGCTGGCAGACGCCGCTCGCCTACATGCGCCGACGGGCCACGCGGGACACCGAGCTCGGCGGCAAGACGATCCACGAAGGTGACCGGGTGGTCATGTGGTACGTCTCGGCCAATCGCGACGAGTCGGCCATCCCCCGCGCCGACGAGTTCCTGATCGACAGGCCCGATTCCAAGCAGCACCTCGCCTTCGGGTGGGGCATCCACTTCTGCATGGGGAGCCGGATGGCCGAGATGCAGCTCCGGGTGCTCTGGGAAGAGGTGATGAAGCGCTTCCGGATGGTCGAGGTGGTCGGCGAGCCCGTGCGTATCGTCTCGAGCTTCGTCCGGGGCTTCGCCAGCCTGCCCGTGCGGCTGCATCTCTGGCCGGAAGCCTCGTCCGGGCGTCGGGCCGGACCGATCCCACAGTGAGGGTCGCCGGCCGACGGCCCCGACCCTCGGGCCTCGGGTGGGCCTGCCTCGCTCTGCCCGTCGGGCCCTTCGGCGTTCTGGAGCCGCCGCCTCGCCGCTCGCGCGGCCCGCGCCACCCGACTAGAGGTTGAGCTGCTTGGGTGGCCGCACCACGATCTCGGACACGTTCACGTGGATTGGCTGGGTGACCGCGTAGAAGACCGCGTCGGCGATGTCCTCGGGCGCGCCGAGCATCTGCTGCATCGGGCCCTGGAGCTTCTCGAAGACCTCGTCGGGCAGGCGCTCCCCCTTCTCGATCGGAACCTCGAGCCCCGCCAGCTTGACGAATCCCTGGAGG